>JANNVG010000349.1:0-4308 GCA_031414395.1 Fimbriiglobus sp. | reverse complement strand
AGCACTTTACCCTCACCGTCGTTCACGTCCCGCGGCAGGTGGCCGTTGGCGTCGTGGTAGTTGTGCAGGGCGAGGCCCAATTGCTTCAGGTTGTTCGCCAGCCGCATCCGGTCGGCCGCTTCTTGAATCTTGGTCGGGAGCGACACGAACGCCGCTTTCAGGTCGGCCCCGATGTCGGCCGTGGCGGTGGCGATCAGCACCTTCCCGTCTTGTGTGATCTTGGCCGCCCTCAGCCCGCTCAGGGCGAAGTCGAACACCGGCAGCCAGTCCTTCTCGTTGGCGTCGGCGGCGGTCGATTTGCGGGCTTCGGTGAGGGCATCGACGGCCATCTTGATCGTCGATTTCGCCACCGGCTCGGCCTTTTTCGCGGCCTCGGCGGTCGGGAAGTGGGCGGTCACGGTCAGCTTGCTGGTGGCCCCGAAGTCGAACGTGGCGATCGCCCGGTCGATCTCGGCGAGCGGCTCATACGGGGTGAACTCGTCTTCCACCTTCGGCGGGTTCGGGTCGTTCGGCACCGGCGGCAGCTTGTCGGCACCGTCGATGATGACCGGCCCTTCCAGGCCGAACCCCTCGCGGTACAGCTTGATCTGATCCCGCAGTTGCTTGCCCTGGACGCCGAACACCACGTCGTGCTTGTCGGCCAGGGCCAGGGCTTCGGCCAGCGGGCCGTCCGCCCGCCGCCGCAGCAGTCCGGCCACCAGAGCCGGCCCGCCGCTGTACGTCGTCATGGGCAGGACGACGAGCGTGGTGTCGTCGATGGGCACGATGACCGACTCGCCGTAGCTGCCGCAGTAGTAGAACGGGGCGTTCAGGTCGAGCGGCTTCGCCTTCACCTCGACCGGCTTGGCGTCGGGTTGCCCCGGCGCGCCGCCCGGCACCTGCGCCGGCAGCACCTGAAAGTTGCCCAGCGCCCCGCCGCCCGCGAACCCGAACGGCTTGCCGGGGTTGCCGAACATGCACCCGCCCGCGCCGAACCCGAACCCACCCTTCGGCTCGGCGGCCCCCTTCCACGCCTTCAGCAGCTTGGCCTTATCCACCGGCTTGCGGGTGGTGACGAACACGGTGGCCGACTCCGGCCCGGCGGCGAACGTCGGCTCGGCCCAGAAGAAGGTGAGACGGTCGAGTTGGGCCAGGGGCAGGCCGTAGTCGGCTTCCAGCCGCTTCAGCAGGGCCTTGTCGCCCTTCTCCAGCGCGTCGCGGATGGGCTTGCTCGCCTCGGCGTCGTGCATCTTGGCCACGTTGACGGAGAGGACGGCGAACCCTTCGGTCGGCACCAGTTCGGTGCCGGGGGCTTTCTTGGCCGGCTGTGCGGCCAGCGGGCGGGCGGTGTCGAGCAGACCGACGCCGGCGACGGCGAACACGGCGAGCATCAGCCCGACCGACCAACACACGAGGGACCGCATGTCACGTCTCCGCGGGGGAGGGGAATCCGACGGGCGGGTCGGACGGGGTGAGAGTCATCATATCAGCGAGGGACGGGCCGAAGACACGACACGGCGGCGGCGGGTGACGTTGGCGGGCGGCGAGGGTTTTCACCGCCGAAGGTGTAGCTCGCGGCGTGCGCCTTCAGACCGGTTTACGACATCCGGCATCTCGGAATGGCCCAGCGCACCACGCACTTTTTCGCCCGCCCTTCTTGCCGCCGGCGTGAGAACCGCTAGAGTGGCCCAATCCAACACAGTGGATAGCAACACACTGACATGGTGCGACGCGGCGGAAACGCCGCACCCACGACCGGCCCGGAGGAACGTCCTCTAGGCGGTTCGCGAGTCCCGACGACACAGGAACACACCGGCCATGGCGAACACGAAGGAACAGAAGGCGGGGCTGATCGGCCAGTTCAAGCGGGCGGACAAAGACACCGGCTCGCCCGAAGTGCAAGTCGCGCTGCTCACCAGTCGGATCACCTACCTGACCGAGCACATGCGGACGCACAAGAAGGACTTCAGCAGCCGCCGCGGGCTGTTGAAACTGGTCAGCCAGCGGGCCGGTCTGCTGCAATACCTGCGGCAGACGGACCGCGCCAAGTACCTGGAAGTGATCGCCAAGCTGGGCCTGCGGAAGTAACGGGAAGTTCCAGGTTCCAGGTTCCAGGTTCCAAGTTGAGAGCAGACAGACTGCCGGCAACTTGGGACCTGGAACCTGGAACCTGGAACTGAAAAAAGAAGTCGCACCCTGTCGCCACACCAGCGAAAAGGGTCGCACCGTGCCTCACACCCGCGTCGAATGCCCGTTCGGGTCGTCCGTCCTCGTCCTCGAAACCGGCAAGCTGGCCAAGCAAGCCCACGGGGCCGTCGTCACCACCCTCGGCGAGACCTCCGTCCTGACCGCCGCCACCGGCGGCAACCCCATCCCCGGCCGCGACTTCTTCCCCCTCCAGGTGGAATACCGCGAGCGGACCTACGCCGCCGGCAAGTTCCCCGGCGGGTTCATCAAGCGGGAGACCCGCCCGAGTACGAAGGAAACGCTCACCTCGCGGTTCATCGACCGCCCCATCCGCCCGCTCTTCCCGCAGGGGTACGTGAACGAAGTCCAAATCATGGCCACGGTCATGCAGGCGGACAAGGAGCACGACCCGGACATCCTGGGCATCATCGGGGCGAGCGCCGCCCTGCACGTGTCGCCCATCCCGTTCCTCAAGCCCATCGGGGCGGTGCGGGTCGGCCGCGTGGCCGAGCAGTTCGTCCTCATGCCCACCCACGCCCAGATGGACGAGAGCGACCTCGACCTGGTGGTGAGCGCCACCCGCGAGGCGGTGGTGATGATCGAGGGGTTCGCCCGCGAACTGCCCGAAGACGTGGTGACGGCCGGCATCACCTTCGCCTTCCAGGGCTGCCAGACGGTCATCGACCTGATCGAAGAACTCCGCGACAAGGCCGGGCTGGGCAAGAAGGTGTACCCGCCCGCCGCCCCCGACAACCCGCTCGTCGCCGAACTGAAGACGAAGATCGGCGTCGAGTTCAAGAAGCGGTACCTGACCGAGGGCAAGCTGGCCCGGTACGCCGCCCTCGACGAGTTGAAGGCGCAGACCAAGAAGGAATACTTCCCCGACGGGGCGACCGACAACAAGTACACGCCCGAGCAGTTCAGCTCGGCGTTCAGCGCCCTCCGCGAGAAGATCTTCCAAGAGATCACGATGACGGGCACGCGGATCGACGGCCGCGGCCTGGACGAGATTCGCAACGTGTCCGCCGAAGTGGCCGTCTTCCCCCGCACGCACGGGTCGGCACTGTTCCAGCGGGGCGAGACGCAAGCGGTGGTGGTGGCCACCCTCGGCACCGGGCAGGACGAGCAGAAGGTGGACGGCCTGACGGACGGGTACGCCAAGAAGTTCTACCTCGACTACAACTTCCCCCCGTTCAGCGTCGGCGAGTGCAAGCCCATCCGCGCCCCCGGCCGCCGCGAGATCGGCCACGGCATGTTGGCCGAGCGGAGCCTGAAGGCGGTCATGCCGCCGGTGGCCAAGTTCCCGTACACCGTGCGGCTGGTGAGTGAAATCCTGGAGAGCAACGGCAGCAGCAGCATGGCCTCGGTGTGCGGCGGCACGCTCGCCCTCATGGACGCCGGCGTGCCCATCAAGCGGCCGGTGGCCGGCATCAGCATCGGGCTGGTGACGCAGGGCGACGAGTACGTGCTCATGACCGACATCCAGGGGGACGAGGACCACTACGGCGACATGGACTTCAAGGTGTCCGGCACCCAGAAGGGCGTGACCGGGCTGCAACTGGACATCAAGCTGGACGGGGTGACGGAAGACATCCTGAAGGACGCGCTGGAGCAGGCCCGCACCGCCCGCATCAAGATCCTGAAGGACATGCTGAAGGCCCTCATGCAACCGCGGGCGGACATCGCCGCCACCGCCCCGCGGCTGTTCCAGGTGAAAATCAGCCCGGACAAGATCGGCCTGCTCATCGGGCCGGGCGGCAAGACCATCCGCGCCATTCAGGAAGAGACCGGGGCGAAGCTGGACGTGGAGGACGACGGGACCATCACCATCGCCGCCGCCGACATGGACGCCGGCAACGCCGCCCGCGGGAAGGTGGAGGCACTGTGCGCCGAAATCCGCGTCGGCACCATTTACGACGGCAAGGTGACGAGCATCAAGGACTTCGGGGCGTTCATCGAGATCAGCCCCGGCCGCGACGGCCTGTGCCACGTGAGCGAACTGGACAACGGGTTCGTGCAGCACCCGTCGGACGTGGTGAAGGTGGGCGACCGCGTGCAGGTGAAGGTGATCAGCATCGACGACCAGGACCGCGTGAAGCTGAGCCGCAAGGCGCTGCTGCCGCCGAAGCCGGAAGGCGAAGG
>JANNVG010000348.1:0-3785 GCA_031414395.1 Fimbriiglobus sp. | reverse complement strand
GATGGCGAAGGTGGTGGCCAACCTGCAGATCGTCGGGCGGATGATGCGCATCTGGCACGGCGACCGCGAGAACGCGCAGAAGGTGGCGGTGGAAGTGCGGGACCGCGTGAACATGGCCGTGGGCGAGCCGAACGAGCAGACCGGCCCGGCGCAGCTCGGCGAGATCACGCAATCCGCCTTCGCCTACCCGCTGCAAGTGGGCGACGTGGCCAACGCCCAGCAGAAGATGCAGGACTACGCCGCCAACTATTACGAGAACACGTGGGCGCACCGCCCGCTGCGGGCGCTCGGCGGGGCCACGCCGATTGATGCCGCCGGCAGCAAGCTGATGCGGAAGCGGCTGCTGGGTGTCATCGCGTTCCTGGCCGACTGCACGGTGGCGTCCATGCCCCGCATGGCCAAGGGCGGGGAGGTGGTGCAGTTCGACCTGTACGACTTCGACCGCCTGCGGCACAAGCTGGGCATCGAGAAGCAGGCGACGGGTGAAGCTCCGCCCGAACTGCTGGCCGCGGCGAAAGCGGCCTCCGCCGGTGCGCCGCTGCCGGTGAAGAAAGACTTCACCGCGATGAGCGCCGCCGACCTCGCGGCACTGAAGACCGACGAGCAGTCCGCCGCGGAACTGGAAGACGCGATGAAGGCCGCGCTGAAACTGGACGCCCGCGAACTGGCCGTGTCGTTCGCCAAGGCCGCGGTGAAGAAGCCGGCCGACGCCGCCAAGCCGGACCGCTACACGCTGTACCTGGCGATCGTGTCGGCCGCCATTTCCGAGGGGAACACGAAGGACGCGCTGGCCGCCACCGAAGCGGGGTTGGCCTACGACGCGGCACACAACGGCGGCAAGCGGGCGAACGAGTTCGGCCTGCGGGCGGCGCAGCTTCAGGCGAAGACGGGCAACGCCGACGGCGCCGCCGCCGCGTTCGACACGCTCATCGAGCGCAACCCGGACGAGGCCAAGTTTTATGTGACGGCGGTGGAGACGATGCTGAGCGCGAAGCAGGCGGCGAAGGCGGTGGCGTTCGCCGAGAAGGGGCTGGCGACCGCCGCCCGCACCGGCAACCGCGACCTGGAAGGGGCCTGCCGCGAGCTGAGCGACGCGGCAAAGAAGATGATGAAGTGAGGCGAGCCAGCATCACCCGAAAGGGATCGGCTCCGGGTGATGCGATTTCGGTCGCTGTTGACGGATTGGCACTTCCTGAAGCGGCCGCAACACCCGACGGATTTCCCTGAACAGCAACTCCCGCCACTTCAACTGAATGTGGTGCGGGATGGCCTCGGCCAAGTTCACCTGCACCCCGTTCAGGTCCACCCGCACTTCGGTGTGCGGGTAGTCCAAATCGAGCGGGTCGTGGGCCGGGGCAAAAGTGAACTCGTCGGTACCGTTCACCCACAGCCTCGGGTGGATGGCTCGCACCTCGAACCCGATGACGCCCCACTCCTCGAAATGCTTGCCGTTCACCACGTCGAACCGCACCCACTCCGGGTGGCCGTACCGACTCCGAGCGACCGACATGTCCGGCAGTTCGATGGCGTCGAGTTCGATGGCGTCGTCCTTCGACGGCCACAGGACGAGCGGTACCCGCCGGTACAGCACCTCGTCGGAGACGAAGTGCGGGTACTCGGCTTCGTCGTCCAGACGCTCCATTGCTTTCGGACGCTTACTCACCGAGGTACTCCCGAATCTTGGTCGGCAGAGCCGGATCGTCCACCGCTACGGGTTGGGCGTGCGGGTCGCTCACCCCGTCAGACAGCAGTAGCGACACCGGGCCGACGTTGGTCAACTCAAGATAAGCCTTCTTCTCGTTCCGCTTGAACGTGATGCCGACGCCGCCGACCACCGACGGGGCGACACGGGAGGGGGTGAGGTTAGTCGATCCGAGGAACCGTTTGGCGGCAGCGACGACGCTCGACGCTGGCGGTTCGGCCTCGTACCCATCCCACCCGCTCGCCAGTTCCGCGAACGAGTTCAACTTCGCCGCCCACGGGTCTTCATCCACCAGCGCCGACAACTCCGCCTTCGAGGCTTCGAAGGTGGTGGCGCGGTCCGGCACGTCGCGGTTGTGGTTGGCGGGGACGAGCGTGGCAGACATTAAGCCGTGGTTGCCGTAGCCGCGAATCCTCGACTCGTACTCCCGTTGCTCGGGCGCTTGTCTCGCTCGCTGTTCGGCCTCTTGTCGCGCTCGCTGTTCTCTGGCCAGGGTCTCTCGACGTCGCTCCTCTTCTTGCTGCCGCTCCCGCTCGCGTCTTTGGTACTCTTCATCCATGTTCATGTCGTGCTCCCTTAAAAGTCCTCCTCGGCACCGCGATTATACCCCTATTACTTCCCCTTCGGGTGGAGGAACGTCCGCTCGATGAAGGTGGTGTCCACTTTGCCTTCGACGAAGGCCTGCGTGTTGAAGATCTGCTGGTGAAGTGGAATCGTCGTCTGGATGCCTTCGACGACGAACTCGCGGAGCGCACGCCGCATGGTGGCGATGGCTTCCGCCCGCGTGGGCTGGTACACGAGCAGCTTGGCCACCATGCTGTCGTAGTTCGGCGGCACGCGGTAGCCGGGCACGACGTGCGTGTCCACCCGCACGCCGGGGCCGCCGGGCACATGCCACTTGGTGATGGTGCCGGCGCTCGGGCGGAAGTCCTTCGCCGGGTCTTCGGCGTTAATCCGGCACTCGATGGCACACCCGCGGTGCTGCACGTCCCGCTGACTGAACCCCAGTTTCTCGCCCGCCGCCACGCGGATTTGCGCCTTGATCAGGTCGATGCCCGTCACCAGTTCCGTGACCGGGTGTTCCACCTGAATGCGGGCGTTCACCTCGATGAAGTAGTAGTTGTTGTCCTTGTCCAGCAGGAACTCGCAGGTGCCGGCGTTGTAGTAGTCGGCGGCTTTGGCCAGCCGCACGGCCGCGTCGCACATCTCGCGGCGGACCTTCTCCGGCAGGTGCGGGCTGGGTGACTCTTCCACCAACTTCTGGTGCCGGCGTTGCAGGCTGCAATCCCGCTCGTAGAGGTGGACGATGTTCCCGTGCTTGTCGCCGAGCAGTTGCACCTCCACGTGCCGCGGCTGGTCCAGGTACTTTTCGAGAAACACGGAGCCGTCTTTGAACGCGGCTTCGGCCTCCCGCTTCGCCTCCTCGAACCCCTTCGCCAACTCCGCCTCGTCGCGGGCCACCCGCATCCCCCGCCCGCCGCCTCCGGCTGCCGCCTTGATGAGCACCGGGTAGCCCACCTGCTTGGCGAAGCGGGCGGCCTCTTCCACGCTCGCCAACAACCCCTCGCTGCCGGGCACCGTCGGCACCTTCGCCTTCCGCGCGATGGCCTTCGCTTTGTCCTTGTTGCCCACGGCGTCCATCGACTGCTCGCTCGGGCCGATGAACTCGAACCCGCTCTCCCGCACCACGTGGGCGAACTTGGAGTTCTCCGACAGGAAGCCGAACCCCGGATGGATGGCGTCGGCCCCGGCGATCTCGGCGGCGGCGATGATGCGGGGCACGTTCATGTAGCTGTCGCCGGCCGGCGGCGGGCCGACGCAGATGGCCTGATCGGCCAGAGCCAGGTACGGCGCCCCGCGGTCGGCCTCGGAGAAGACGACGGCCGTCTCGATGCCCAGATCCCGGCAGGCGCGGATCACCCGCAGGGCGATCTCGCCACGGTTCGCCACCAGCACGCGCTGAAACATCTCGTCACCAATTGCGGAATGCGGATTGCGGATTGCACGAGCCGCGACCGCCAGGGAGCGGGTGGTTGAGTTCAGTCCCCGCACCCGGGCGGTCGCGGCGCGTCCGACTCGTCGG
>JANNVG010000347.1:0-3558 GCA_031414395.1 Fimbriiglobus sp. | reverse complement strand
CCCCGCCGCAGTCCACACGCGGCGGGGGTCGCCGGGGTGCGCCCGGCTCGCCCGCCCGACCAGACGGGGTCACTTCTGCGTGGTCGCCCCGCCGTCTGGTGGCGTCGGGGTGCGCGGCGGGGCGTGTGGCGCGCCCCGCGACTCCGGCCCGCCCTACGAAATGATCCCCGGAAACCGCACGCGAAACGTCGTCCCTTGCAGGGGCGTGCTGTCGATCTCGAGCGTGGCGTGGTGGTGTTCGAGCACCACCGCCACGAACGACAGCCCCAGCCCCATGCCGGCGCTGTACCCCTCGTAAATCGCGTTGTCCCGCTTCGTGCTGAAGTGCGTCGTCAGGCAGTTCCGCCGCACGGCGTCGGTCATGCCGATGCCGTTGTCCCGCACCTCGAAGATCACGTCGGCACCGTCCGCACGGGTGGTCACGGTCACGTCGCCCTTCCACCCGGCGGCGTCGATCAACTTCTGCTTGCGGGCCTCCGGCGACGACTTGCGGGCTTCCTCCCGCAGGTGGTTCCGCATCTCGAATGTGGCGTCGCGGGCGTTGAAGATCAGGTTCTCAATCGCCTGCTGGAGGTGCGACAGGTCGCCGCTCACCACCAGCGGTACGTCGGGCACGACGGCGGCGATGCGGAGCTTCCACTTGTCGCGGCCCATGTCGCCCCAGGTGCGGGCGGTGTCGCGGGCCACGGCCACCAGGTCAATCGGGGCGAGTTCCGGTTTGCCGGTGTCGCGCCGCACCGTCTTCAAGATCTGTTGAAGGCGTTCGGTCACGGTGCCGAGGGTGCTCTTCACCTCGCCGAGCATCGCCTGCGTGTCCGGGTGCAGGCCGTCGGCCTCCATCGCCCGGTGCAGCAGGTCGTTCGGCCGCACCAGCAGGTTCTTGATGTTGTGCGCGTAGCTGCCGGCCATGATGCCGATGCCGGCGTAGAGCTGCGACTTCATTTCGAGCGCGCTCTTCTCGGCGTCGTCGGCGCGGGTTTGCAGTTGCGCCGCGGCGAGGCGCTGCTCCAGCAGCTTGCGGTCGAGGTCTTGCTTCGCCTGCTCCGCCTGCTGCTGTGCCAACTTCGTTTCGAGCAACTCCCGCTGCTGGTGTTCGCGCTCGGCGGCGGCCTGGATGCGGGCGTTCTCGCGGCTCACCTCCCGCCGCAGGAAGCGGTACACGAACACCCCGGCCAGGAGCGTGGCCACCACCAGCACGCCCTGGGCGATCAGCCCCACCTGCCGGCGGTCCTGCTCGCGGCGGCGGAGCTTGTCGAAGGCGTGCATCTGGTACACGCACCGTACTTCGATTTCGGGGCGGTCGGCCACCGGGCGGAGCGGGGCGATCTCCCGCACGCGGGTCTGGTTCTGCTGCCGCGGGCGGGGGGCCGGGTTGTCCCACGCCACCGTCTCGGCCGGGAACGCCACCTCCAGCCGATAAATGATGGGGAAGCCGGGCAGCTTGCTCTCGTAGGCGCGGGTGGGTTCGACGAGCGCCCGCAACTGCTCCTCCAACTCCTGCCGCTTCACCGCCGCCGCCGTCGGGTCGTCGGATCGCCCGGCGTACTCGCGGATCACTTCGGGCAGGGTCTTGCGGAACGGCCGGGCCTCCTCCAGCCACTCGCGGATGAGGGCGTCGTCGGACTCGTCGGACCAGTCCGCCCGCGCCGTCAGCAGGGCCGCCAGCCAGCCCACCAGCACCACCCACACGACCACGAACGGGGCCAGGCCGAGGGCGTACTTCGCAATCGTCCGCCACCAGCGGGCGCGGGGTTCGCCGGGCGGTGGCACGGGGAACGTCTCGGTGTCGTTCACGGGCGGTCCTCGCGGCCGGCGGACAGCACGACGGGCGTGCCGGGCACCACCTGCCACCCGCCGGCCGTCCCCTGCCGCCACACGGTGAGCGTCGGCCGGCGGCCGGGCGACACCACCAGCACGTGCTCGCCGGCGTTCGCGTTCCGCTCGCCGTTCGGGTCGAAGAAGTCGGTGCGGGCGCGCAGGCGGGCGATCAGGTCATCCCCGCCGGTGGCGGTCGGCTGCCCCTGCGGGAAGCAGGCGACGGCCAGCACCTTCGCCAACTCGCCGAAGTGCATCTCCTCCTCGGTGCCGTTCGGCGGGCGGAAGGCGTACCCGCCCGGCGGGGCGGTGGCGGAGGTGTCCCACGCGACCGGGTTGTTGTGGGCGAAGAACACCAGCGGCACGGGCAGGGCGGCCGTCGGCCACGCGAACTCGGCGTCCCGCAGCACGGCGTTGAGTGGCAACCCGTCGCCCGTCACCACTATCAACTTGCCGGCCGCACTCGGCTCGGCTTCGATGATCGCCTTGAGCAGCCGACGCGCCGGTTGCGTGGTGCCGGGCAACACCAGTAGCACCCGCTCGTCGGGCACCGTGCGCAGGCGGTCGGCGACGAACACGGCCACGTCGCGTTCCCGCGGGTTGGGCGACAGGTAGCCGCCCACGCTGAACGGGATGGTGGAGTTGTCCAGCACGGCCAGCCGGCCGGCGGGGGCGAACCGCCGCGTCAGGGCGTCGTTGAACTGGTCTCGCAGGTCCATCGAATACTGGTCGTCGTCCCACGCCACCTTCACCACGGCCACGCGGGCGGCGGGCGGCGGGCGCAGGCGGTCGTCCGGCCCGTCGAACACGAACCGCACCACCGCCTCGGCCATCTGCCGGTTGGTGAAGCAGAAGCGGAACGTGCGGTGGTCGTACAGGTCCACCAGCGGCACCCCGCCGGGCACGTCCGTCTTGTTCAGGTCGGCGGTGGCGGTGGTGATGAGCAGGGGCGGTCGGTCGCCCTTCCACTCGGCCTGCTGGTTCATCGCCTCCGCCAGTTGAATGGCCCGGTCGGTGCTGCCCCCGCCGATGACCGCAATCGGCGCCGGTGAGCGGGCGGCGAGCGCTTTCACCCAGTCGGCCGTGCTCACTTCGCTTTGCAGCTTGTACCAGCGGACGTGCAGCTTGCCGGCGTGCCCGGCGCGCGACAGCACCAACTCGGGCACGGCGGTGGTGCTTTCTAAAAAGGCCCGCGAGTCGTCGACTGTTAACCCGGGCACGTCGGCGGCGGAGCGGACCACGCCGGTGACGAACCGCTCCCAGGTGGCGGCGTTCGTGGTGGTGTGAATCCAGGCGACTTCGTGGTCGCCGGTGGGCACGGCCAGCGGCACCGCCTGCGGCCCGCCGCTCACCCACGGCAGTTTCATGCCCGACGCCAGCAGCACGATGGGCAGGCACAGGGCGAACACGAGCAGCAGCCAGCGGAGTTCGCGCATGAGTACGGGTCTCGGCGGGCGGCGTGGTGCCGGACGTGGCGAACGCCCAATGCCCTCAACGTAGCGACGGATCGCCGGGCGGCGTCGGCCGGCTGTCGGCGGCCGGCACGACCTGACTCGGGAGCGCGGGCATCCCGTCCGCTGCGGCGGGCGGTCGAACAGCACCTGGAAGACACCCCGGCAAGGGCGAGGACGGCGAAGACGTGCTGACGTTCGAGTCCACCGGCGCGCCCAAGCCGGTGGTCGCCGACGCCAAGTGACCGACCGGGCGAGCCGAGCGGCGTGAGCCGCCGGGTCCACACTCCTG
>JANNVG010000346.1:0-9119 GCA_031414395.1 Fimbriiglobus sp. | reverse complement strand
CCCGGCCCGCAAGGGCCGCGGGTGCGAGCCGGTTGGCCCACGCACCCGCGGCCCTTGCGGGCCGGGTTCGCCCACGAAATGTCCCCGTCACCCGCCCTTGAACTGCTCCTTGTCGATCTTGTACTGGCCGATCTTGTCGGTCACGCTCCGCCGCGACAGGCCGGTCAGTTTGGCACACTTGCCGACGTGCCCGCGGGTCCTGCGCAACGCCTTTCTCAAATACCGCTCCTCGAATGCGCGGGTCATTTCGGCCAGTTGGTCGGGCAGCGGGCGGGTCAGGTCCACCTGGAACGGACTCTTCACCCCCCCGCTGCGGCCGACGTCCGTCGGCAGGTGCTTGGGCGAGATCACCCCGTCGCGGGCGGTCACACACGCCCGCTCGATGGCGTTCTCCAGTTGCCGCACGTTCCCCGGCCACGGGCACCGCAGCAGCACCTGCATGGCGTCCGGATCGACCGTCGGCGACGGCTGACCCTGGCGGGCGTACTTCTGGCAGAAGTGTTCGGCCAGCAGGGGGATGTCTTCCGGGCGGTCGCGGAGGGGCGGCAGGTCGATGCGGATGACGTTCAGCCGGTAGAACAGGTCCTCGCGGAACTTGCCCTCCTTCACCAGTTTCTCGACCGGCTGGTGGGTGGCGGCGATCACCCGCACGTCCAGGTCGATGGGCTGGTTGCCGCCCACCCGCTCGATCTTGCGGTCCTGGAGCACCCGCAGCAACTTCACCTGCACGCTGGGCGGCAGGTCGCCGATCTCGTCCAGGAACAGCGTGCCCCCGTTGGCGTGCTCGAACCGCCCCTTCCGCTGCCCGGCCGCCCCGGTGAACGACCCCTTCTCGTGGCCGAACAGCTCGCTCTCCATGAGCGTTTCGGGCAGGGCGGCGCAGTTCACCGCCACGAACGCCCCGGTCCGGTGCGGCGCGGACGCCTGGTGCAAAGCCCGCGCCACCTGCTCCTTGCCGGTGCCCGTTTCACCCAGAATGAGCACCGTGCTGGCGGTGTCGGCCACGTTCGCAATCAGGTCGAACACGTCCGCCATTTTGCTGCTCTTGCTGAGCACGTTCTGGAACGAGCGGGCGGATTGCAACTGGCTCCGCAGGGCGACCACCTCGTCCCGCAGCGCCCGCTCGCCGAGCGCCCGCTTCACCAACTGGCACAGGTGTTGCGGTTCGGACCCCTTCACCAAAAAGTCGTACGCACCCATCCGCAGGGCCTGCACCGCCTCCGGCACCCCCCCGTGACCGGTCGTGACGATCACCGTCACCGGCAGGGCGCTCGCCTGGATGGCCTCGATGAGCTGCATGCCGGTCATCTTCGGCATCCGCAGGTCGGTCACGAGCACGCTGTACGGCGTCTCGCGGAGCCGCTCGAGGGCCGCCGCGCCGTCGGCCACCCCGTCCACCTGCACGCCGAGGGCCAGGCGGAGGAGTTGGACGAGCGACTCGCGGGCGTCGGCCTGGTCTTCGGCGACGAGAACCCGCTGGACGACGGTCGCCGAGGGGGTGATGCAGGTGGTCGGCATATGGTGATGATATCCGACGGGTCCAGTGGAGGGGAGAGAGATGCCCGAGTTGTGGCGGCGGGACACCCTGATGTGGGTGGCGGCGGCGGCGGCCGTCGGGCTGACGGCGGTGGCCGGCAGCTTCAACGTGCAGCGGATGCGGAACACCGAGCACGCGGTGCGGGCGGGCCACGAGGCGCTGGCCGAGCTGCACGGCCTGGTGTCCGACACGACGGACGCCGAGACCGGCCACCGCGGGTACCTGCTGACCGGCCGGCCCGACTTCCTGGGGCCGTACCGGGAGAGCGAAACGCGTGTCCAACGCCAACTGGCGGCGCTCGACTCCCGGTGGGAGAACGAGCCGCCCAAGACGGCCCGCTTGGGTCAGATGCGGCAGTTGGTGGCGGACAAGTTCACCGAGATGCAGAAGACCCGCGACCTCCGCGACGGCGGCGGGCTGGAGGCGGCGGCCGTGGTGGTGGCCACCGGGCAAGGCAAGCGGATCATGGACGACCTGCGGGAGTTGGCGGCCGACGCCGAGCGGGACGAGCGGGCCGAACTGCACCAGTTGGCGGCGGCGGCCAACCGCCAGTACCAGACGGTCGAGTGGACGAACCTGATCGGGGCGGTGCTGGCGGTCGGCGTCATCGGCGTGAGCGGGGTGCTCCTCCGCCGCGACACCCGCCGGCTGGCGAAGGCGGCGGCGGCACTGGCGGAGACGGCGGCGGCGCTGGCGACCGAGAAACAGGCCAGCGACCGCGCCCTGGCCCAACTGGACGCGCTGGTGCGGAACGCCCCGTACAGCATCGCTTTCCTCGACCACGACCTGCGGCCAGTGCGGGTGAACGAGGCGTTCGCCCGCACCACCCGCATCGCCGTCGAAGACCACTGCGGCCACTGCCTGCCCGACCTGTTCCCCGACCTGCCGTCCGACCTGCTGACGAAGTACCAGGAGGTGTTGGCCGGCGGCCCGCCGGTCGTCGGCCGGCTCGTGTTCGGCGACGGGCGGGTGTGGGAGGTGAGCGCGTTCTGTGTGCCGCTCGACGACACGCACGGCGGGCTGGGCATCATCGGCCAGGACGTGACCGAGCGGCAGGAGGTCGCCGACCGCCTCCACAGGAGCGAGGTGATGTTCCGGGCGATGGCTGACGGCATCCCGCAATTGGCCTGGATGGCCCGCCCGGACGGGCACCTGTTCTGGTACAACCGCCGCTGGTACGAGTACACCGGCAACACCCTGGAGGAGATGGAAGGGTGGGGGTGGGAGAGGGTGCATGACCCGGTCGAGTTGAAGCGGATGTCCGTCACCTGGCGGGCCGCCCTGGCGTCCGGGCAGCCGTGGGAAGACACCTTCCCGTTGCGGCGGCACGACGGCCAGATGCGGTGGCACCTGACGCGCGCCACCCCCCTCACGGACGACGGCGGGAACGTGACGCTCTGGTTCGGCACGAACACCGACGTGACCGACCAGAGGCGGATCGAGGGCGACCTGCGGGACGCCCGGCGGTTCAGCGAGTCGGTGTTGCACTCCCTGCCCAGCCACCTGGCAGTGATCGAGGCCGACGGGAACATCCTGAGCGTGAACGAGGCGTGGCGGCAGACGGGCGAGGCGAGCGGACTGCCGCTCGACCACGACTGGACGACGGCCAACTACTACGAGGCGGTCCGCCAGAACACCCACGGGGGGCGGGCGGAGGCCGGCATCCGGGCGGTGGCGACGGGCGAGCGGGGCGCGTTCGAGATGGAGTACCCGAGCCTCGTCGGGGGCGTCGAGCGACACTACCTGCTGCGGGCCAACCGCTTCCGCGGGGACGGCCCGGTGCGGGTGGTGGTGACGCACGAGGACGTGACCGACCGGGTGGTGGCCGAGCGGCAGGTGCGGGAGGCCGCCTCCCAGTTGGCCCAACTGACCGAAGGCGTGCCCCTGCTCATGTGGGCGTGCCGGCCGACCGGCGAGTGCGACTACCTGAGCCGCCAGTGGCTCGACTACACCGGCCGCGGGCTGGTCGAGCAGCTCGGGTCCGGCTGGCTCGACGCCGTTCACCCCGAGGACCGCGAGCCGACCGCCGAGGCGTGGCGGAAGGCGGTGGACGCCGGCGGCGGGTTCGAGGTGGAGTACCGCCTGCGGAGGCACGACGCCGCGTACCGCTGGTTCGCCGTCCGCGGCATCCCCCTGCGGGACCAAACCGGCACGGTGGTGCGGTGGTTCGGCTCGTGTACCGACGTGGACGACCGCGTGCAACAAGAGGAACTGCTCGGCCGGCTGGTGGAGGAGCGGACCCTCGCCCTGAACGAGCAGAAGATCTTCCTGAACGCCATCCTGGACAACGTGGCCGAGGGCATCGTGGCGTGCGACGCCGAGGGCAACCTGCAATTGTTCAACGCCGCCACCCGGCGGATCCACGGGCTGCCGGCCGAACCGCTGCCGGCCGAGCAGTGGGCCGATCAGTACCAACTGTTCGAGGCCGACGGCGCCACCCCCATGCCCACCGAGCGGCTGCCGCTGCGGCGGGCGTGGCGGGGCGAGGAGGTGCGGGACGCCGAGATGGTGGTGCGGGCGGCCGGCCAGCCGGAGCGGTTCCTGGTCTGCTTCGGCCAGCCACTGCGGGCGGACGACGGGCGGGTGTTCGGGGCGGTGGTGAGTATGCGGGACATGACCGACCGGCGGGAGTACGAGCGGGAGTTGGTCCGCACCGCCGACGCCCTGCGGGTGAGCAACGACGAGTTGGAGAAGTTCGCGTACATTGCCTCGCACGACCTGCAAGAGCCGCTGCGGAAGATCCAGGCGTTCGGCACCCGCCTGTCCGACAAATTCCGGGCGGCGGTGGGCGAGCAGGGGAAGGATTACATCGACCGCATGCTCGACTCGGCCGGGCGGATGCGGCGGCTGATCGAAGACTTGCTCGCCTTCTCGCGGGTGACCACCAAGGGGGCGGCGTTCGTGTCAGTCGATCTGAACGCCGTGGCACGTGACGTGCTGAGTGACCTGGAAGAGCGAGTCGCCCGCTCCGGCGGAACGGTCCAGGTCGGCCCGCTGCCGACCGTGCCCGGCGACCCGAGCCAACTGCGGCAGGTGTTCCAGAACCTGATCGGCAACGCGCTCAAATTCGCTAGGCCGGACGTGCCGCCGGTGGTGCGGGTGACGGCCGTGCCGTTCGACCGACTGCCGGCCGACGCCCCGCCCGCCGCCGCCGGCTGGCGGATCAGCGTGGCCGACAACGGCATCGGGTTCGACCCGCAGTACACGGATCGCATCTTCGAGCTGTTCCAGCGGCTGCACGGCCGGGGGGAATACGAGGGAACGGGGCTGGGGCTGGCCATCGTGCGTAAGATTGTGGTGCGACACGGTGCCGCCATTACAGCCCACTCGCGGCCGGGTCAGGGGGCCGAGTTCGTACTCGACTGGCCCGCCCGCCCGGTGACCGAGTTCACCCCCCCTGGAGCTTGACGTCATGCAACGCCCCGGCACCCCGGTCACGATCCTGATGGCCGACGACGACGCGGACGACCGCCAGCTCACCCGCGAGGCGTTCGACGAGGCCAAGCTGGCCAACGACCTGCGGTTCGTCGAGAACGGCGAGGAGCTGCTCGACTACCTGCACCGCCGCGGCAAGTACGCCGACCCGCTCGCCGCCCCGCGGCCGGGGCTGATCCTGCTCGACCTGAACATGCCGAAGGTGGACGGGCGGGAGGCGCTGGCCCGGTTGAAGCAGGACCCGGACCTCCGCCGCATCCGCGTGGTGGTGCTCACCACCTCGAAGGCGGAGGAGGACGTACTCCGCATCTACGACCTGTCCGCCGCTTCGTACATCACCAAGCCGGTCACGTTCGAGGCGCTGGTGGACGTGGTCCGCACCCTCGGCAAGTACTGGCTGGAAATCGTCGAGTTGCCCGACCATGACCGCCCCACCCCCTGACCCCGAGCCGCCTCGCCCGATTCGCGTCCTGCTGGTGGACGACGACGAGGACGACTACCTGCTCACCCGCGAGACGGTCGCCGACATCCCCGGCGGCGGGTACGTGCTGGCGTGGGAGTCGGACGCCGACGCCGCCCTCGACCTCATCTGCCGGAACGAGTTCGACGTGTACCTGGTGGACTTCCGCCTGGGGGAGAGGACGGGACTCGAACTGCTCAAGGAGATGCGGGCGCGGCACTGCCACGCGCCGGTCATCCTGCTGACGGGCGTGGGCCAGCCGGAGATCGACCGGGCGGCGGCCGAGGCCGGCGCGGCCGACTACCTCGAGAAGAGCCGCCTGGACCCGGTGCTCCTCGAGCGGGCCATCCGGTACGCCCTGCGGCAGCGGGCGCAGGAAGTGGAGTTGGAGCACAAGGTGGCCGAGCGGACGGCCGAACTGGCCGCCGCCAACGAGGCCCTGCGGGAGGCCGACCGCCGCAAGGACGAGTTCCTGGCCACCCTCGGGCACGAGCTGCGGAACCCCCTCGCCCCGGTGCGGAACGCCCTCGAGATCATGCGGCTGGCCGCCGACAACCCGGCCGCCGTGACCGCCGCCCGCGACATGATGGACCGCCAACTGCGGCACATGGTGCGGCTCATCAACGACCTGCTCGACGCCTCCCGCATCACCCGCGGCAAGCTGCGGATCGACCTCACCCACCTCGACCTGCGGGAGCCGCTCGCGTCGGCCGTCGAGACCGCCCGGCCCGCGCTCGACGCCGCCGGCGTGACGTTCGTGCTGTCGCTGCCCGACGCCCCGATGCCGGTGAACGGCGACCACGTGCGGCTGGCCCAACTGTTCACCAACCTGCTTAACAACGCCGCCAAGTACACCGAACGGGGCGGCACGGCGACGCTCGCCGCCACCCTCGACGGCCCGCAAACGGTGGTGCGGGTGACGGACACGGGCGTGGGGTTGCCGGCGGAGGTGCTGCCGCTCGTGTTCGACCTGTTCACGCAGGTGGACCGCACGCTCAACCGCTCGCAGGGCGGTCTGGGCATCGGGCTGGCGCTGGTGAAGCGGCTGGCGGGCATGCACGGCGGCACGGTGACGGCGGCCAGCGCCGGCGTCGGCCACGGGGCGACGTTCGAGGTGCGGCTGCCCCTGCTGGGCGACCCGGCCCCGCCCGCGTGTGCGGCGTGTGAGGAGGGTTCGACTGGAACCGCGACCGACAGGGAGCGGGTGGCACTCACCTGATCGTTCAAGTGAGTGGCACCCGCTCCCAGGGCGGCTCAGCGGTCGGGAATGTGTAGGGTGGGTCTGACGGACGGTAGCCGTCCGGCGACCCACGCGGCGGCGCAGGGTGGGTCAACGCGAGCGAGGCGCTCGCCGGACTCACCCTGCGTCGCCCTGCACCCGCTCCCTGTCGGTCGCGGTTCCACGGCGACTCAATTCCGCACGGTCAAGTTCTTCGTCTTGATCACCCCACGGCCGCCGAACACGAGCATGGCAATGCCGGCCGCGACGGCCACGGCCGAGAAGCCGAGCAGGGCCGTGCCCAGCGGGAACGGCAGCACGGCGGGGGTGGCCTCGGTTCCCACGGGGATGGCCGCAGGCCCGCCCGAAGGCATGGCGATGAACAGCCCGTAGAGGCCGACCAGCACCCCCAGGACGAGCACGGCCCAACCGGTGTATTTCATGACGAACCCTCTGTTGTGGTGTCGGAACCCGGCGGCTCCTGTGGGATGTGACCGTTGCACGCCGCGTGCCGAACCGCCCGGCTGTGCCACGGCAAGTCGGCGGGGTAACCCTTCCAGGGCGGCTCAGAGGTCGGGTGTGTCGGGCGGGTCCAGCGAGCGCGTGGCTCGCGCCGACCCACGGAATCCGCTCGCGTGGGTCGCCGGAGCGAGGCGTGGTTTCCCGTCTCGGGTGAGTGAGTCCGGCGATCACCGCCAACCGGGATAATCGCCGCAAGTCGTTGCGGGGCAAGGGTCGTACCGGAAATCGGGAGTGGGTCCGCCGAGGGGTGGGTGGGAAGTGCCCGGACCCACTTTCGAACGGGATGCCATTCCTCACCTCGGAAGGCCTGCCCCGTTGGGGTTGACCGGTCGGGGGCGGGCGGTATCGTTCGGCGGCTTGCGTCCGGAGCCGTCATGCTCGCCGTCGGTCTCGTTGCACTCGTTCTGGCCGCCCCGCCCGCCGACAAAATCGGGCTGTCCGGCCTACGGTTCGCGCGGGGCGACGAGCTGGTGTACCGCGGCGACGTGGTGGAAACGTCGGACCGCATCGACACCCGCTTCGTGAAGAAGTACCGCCTCGACGTGCGGGTGTTCGTACTCGACAGCTCCGCCGACGGGTGCGACTGCGCGGTGATGACCGTGCTGACGCCGAAGGCCGACGACGCCGTGACGAGCGCGGTGGCGGTGGTGTCCGGGGCGAACCCGGCGGGCGACGGGGCACCGGCCGTGCGGCTCGACCTGGTGCGGGTGGACAGTCGCGGTCAGGCCACGTTGCTGATTCCCGATGGCAAACTGCCGCTCACGTTCGACGCCAAGACCACGACCGCGGCACCACCACTGTTGCCGACCGACGCGCCGGCCTCGGTCGAACTCGGCATCTTCCTGCCGCTGCCGATCACCGCCGCACACGTCGGCGACACCTGGGACATCGCCGAGGCGAACCGCCCGCCGGCGGTGTGGGCGGCGAAACAGACGGCCGTGTGGAACGGGCGACGGGTGGCCGAAGTGACTGGCCTGCAACAGACCGACGGGTACGAGACGCCGAAGACGGTGCGGCACGGGTGGCAGCGGATGGACGTGGTGTGCGTGTCGCCGACCGACGGCGTGGTGTCGTCGGTCAGCCGCACGGTGGTCCGCCGCGAAGGGACGGAGCGCGTCGGCCGCGTGACGACCACGCTGGAACTGCAACCGAGTGCGCGGCAGGTCGGGGTGAAGTACCGCGACACTCGGGCGGAGGTGGAAGCGGGGTGGGCGTTCGCGGTCGAACTGGAACAACTGCGGGCGGGCCGGGCGAAGGCCGACGTGCTCGAGGCCCACCGCCGCGAGGTGGTGCGGTTCACCGACCTGCGGCCGACCGGCACCGGGTTTCGGCCGGCCATCGACGCCGTGCTCCGGCGGTTCGAGGGGAACGCGGCCCCGCCCGTGACGGTACGAGCCACGTTGCCCACCGCCATCGAGCCGCCAGCCGTCGGCAAGCCGGCGCCCGACTTCGCCACCGCCGACGTGGACAAGCTGGCCGCCCGCGTCCGCCTGTCTGGTGTGCGGGGGAAGCCGGCGGTGGTGGTGTTCTTCAAACCCGGCTCGGAGACGTCCGAAGAGACGCTGACCGTGTGCGAGGCGCTGTTCCGCAAGTACGGCGACAAGGTCAGTGTCATCCCGCTGTCACTCGGCGGGGATCTGATCGCGGCGTCCAAGCAGAAGGCCGGGTTGAAGTACACGGTGCCGGTGTACGACGGGGCGGACGTGCGGGAGAAGTACGCCGTGCGGTCGTACCCGCAGTTCTTCGTGATCGACGGCGAGGGGACGCTGCGGTGGGCGTTCGACGCGGGCATCGGCCCCGAGGTCGGCTCGCTCGTGAAGACGGAGTTGGAGAAGGTGCTGAAGTAGTTGACGAGCCGCGGGCCCCCGGGGGGGGGGGGGGTGTAGACCCAAACCCCCCGGGGCGGGGCGGGGGGCCCCCCCCCCCCCCCCCCCCCCCCCCCCCCC
>JANNVG010000345.1:0-3329 GCA_031414395.1 Fimbriiglobus sp. | reverse complement strand
ACACTCTCAGGCCTTCGGCCTGGGGTGGTTGCCCTCCCACCGCTCGCGTTCCTCTCGTGACGCTCAGTCGCCACTGCCGCCGCTCCGCGGCGGGGCGGCACTCCCCGCATCACTTCCCCCAACCCCCCGCCGCCCTTACTCGTCGTCCCCGCTCAGGTCCATCGGGCGGACCACCTTCTCGATGAACGCGATCTCGCTCTCCGTGATGCCGTACTTGGCGTACAGGTCCGCGTCCGTCCACCGCTTCGTCCACTCCTGGGTGGGCACGAATGTATACACCTTCCGCGTCGTGTCCTGGGACGGTTTGTGCAGGAGGATGAGCAGGCGGGTCAGCCGGCAGGAGAGGTACGACAACACGCTCTCCGCCTGACTCTGGGAGTCGAGCGGGCCGATGCAGAGGTACGTTTCCGAACAGATGCTTCCCGCCTCACCCAGGAATGGCGTGCTCAGAATTCTGTGCGGGTAGGTGTCCCGGTTGCCGGTCCCCGGAGCCGCCCGGCCCACGTACACCTTCCATGTGTCGATGAGGTGGGTGCCCGTCGTGATGTCGCTTCGGGCGATGTACCCCGTGCCGCCGTTCTGATAGACCAGCACGTCCCCGCGTGCTTTGGCCGTCTTGCCTTTGAACGTGGTGTCAAACCCGAACGGCTTTCTGGAACTGACCAGTGGGTCGAACCGCTTGCCTTCGGGCAGCGCCAACGACCGCGTTTGCCCGCTCTCGACGGCGACGACTTTCTTGAGGATCGACAGCCCTTCGTTGAAGCGGATGAACACGTCCACCCCTTCCTCTTGCAGCGGGCGGGCGGCCGTCGAGGTGGTGTCGTCCGTGAAGTGGGTGGTCACACGGCAGGCTCCGGGGTTCTCCCGGTCCCAGAGGAAGTAGCAGAGGCCGCCCTTGCCGCTGACTCCTCCCATGAATGCATCCGACGAACTGAGGTAGTCGTACATCGAGCGGATGCGGGCGTCGCCGAGCATGGACTGTCGAAACTCACTCAGTCCCTTGCCGCCGGCGAACCAGCGGGCGGGGATGACCATCGACAGGTAGCGGGGTTCCAGCGTCTTGGCTTGCTCGACGAAGTGCTGGTAGATGGGCACGGTACTCGCGCCAAAGCCGCTGCCGTTCAGTTGGAATGACGGCGGGTTGCCGATGATCACGTCGAACTGCACGTCGCGTCCGAAGATCTCGGCGAGCCGGGTCTTGATGTCGTCGGTGTGGATGAACGCATAGGCGCGAGTTTCGAAACCCTCGCCACGATCTAGCGCAGTCTGACTGGCTCCACAGCACCTGCACCGGCCACTCACCCACGTGTGCTCCGTGCGCTGGAACCAGATGTTCCCGTCGTTGTTGGGGGAAGACTTGGCGATGGAGTGTTTGCTCCTGGCGTTTTTCGAGCAGTACACACTCCGCCGGGCGAGAAGGGCGGTGAGCCGCGTGATGGCGATGCCGAACACCTGCTTCGTGAGGATGTGGTCCACTCGCTCCTTCAGGTCCGGGATCGCGTCCATCAGGCCGTCCGTGAGGCGGCGGGTGATCTCACGAAGGAACACGCCCGACTTGGTACACGGGTCGAGGAACCGCACCGTTCTGTCCGCCCACAGGTTCGCCCCGCCGTGGTCGGCCGCCCACGCCTCGGTGAGCGTGTCCAACATGCGGTTGGCGAACTCGGGCGGCGTGAACACTTCGTCGTTGGACAGGTTCGCAATGCACGACAGCACGTCCGGGTTGCGACCGCGGAGGGTGAAGCTCACCTGAGTGCTCATGCGGCCTCCTTCGCCAGTTCGCTCATCGTGACCGGCGGGTACTCCCGCTCCGGCGTGAACAGTTCGTCCTTACCCAAGAGGGCCGTCCATGTGCCTTTCTCACTGAATGCGGCCGACCCGGTGAGCGTGCGAAGGCTGAAATCCCGTCGCTTGTACTTCCCCTTGCCCAGAGGCCCCCACTCGGCGAAGGTGATCGCCCCGCCGTCGGGGGTCTGCATCGTCCTCGCGTCGCCGTGAACGATGTTCTGCGACAGCACATAAAAGGCGGCCCGGTAGAGGTCGTCCGCTTCGTTCACGTTCAGGTATTCGGCCAGTACCGCCAGCACGTTCGCCCGGCACTCGGCGATGTTGTCCGGCAGCAGTTCGATGCCGTACACGCACATGACGGCCAGCAGCGCGTAGTACCGCCGCTCGAAGTCGGATTTGCCGTACTTGAGTTGAACCGCGGCCAGCTTGCGGCGGAGGATCACGACGAGGAAGTTGCCGCTCCCGCACGCCGGTTCCAGAAAGCGGGAGTCGATGCGCTCGCTCTCGTCTCTCACGAGGTCGAGCATGGCTTCCACGAGCCACGCCGGGGTGAAGACTTCCCCGTGGTCTGCGACGCGGTCCTTCGACTTGACCAAATCCATGGGCCACCACTCGGCTGGTCGTGCGGCGCGAACGATCAGGCGAAGTTTACGGCGTTCGGGGGTGGCCGGCCAGCAGATTGGGGGAGGTGACATCGCCTTCCTCATGACTGCCGCGAAAAGTGCCCGCCGTCCGTCGCCACTGGGGCGGATGTTTCATTCCACCACCGCGTCGATGAAGTCTTGGAACGGCTGCGCCGCCGGGTCGAGTGCCGAGCGGTCGGCGCGGGCCATCTCTTCCCGGCCGGCTTCGATGACGGTGATGCGTTCGACGGCGGCGACGACGGCGTCTCGAACCACCGGGCTGAACGGCGGGTCGGTTGCGAGCAGTTGGAACGCTTGAGTTGGTGCGCCGGCGACGAGTTGCGCCACCACCTTCACCGCCAACGCCTTCTCCGTGGGTGTCGGTGCCCGTCGGAGGTGCTGTCCCTGAAGTCGGCGGACGTGAACTTCGTCACCGGCCGCATGACCGTCACCCGCCCGAAGACGGAACAGTGACCGAGTGGCTCGGGAACTCGCCGGCCATCGCCTTGAAGCACTACCGCCGCGTGCCCGACCACCTGTTCGCGGCCGCGGCCGGTGCAATTCCCGGTGCAGTGGCGGTGCGAAATGCGGGGCAGACGGGAGCAGACACGGTCAGACGGAACGGGCCGGCGAAGGTGGAAAGGGCTGGAATCTCAGGGCGAGAGACGATCGTGTCCGGACGCGACCCGACACGGGCGGACGGTCAAGTGATCCCGGACGGACTCGAACCGTCGGTGTCCTGTTTGTAAGACAGGCTGATAGTGTGGCAAATTCCCTGGTTTTCAGCCCCGAATACACAGACCCGTGTTCACTTGGGGCGTCACTTGGGGCGGGTCAGTCGGCGAAGAGGCTGGCATCGTCCACCGGGGCGAACCGCTTGGCCGCTGCCTGTTCCGCCCGCACCTGGTCGCCCAGCTT
>JANNVG010000344.1:0-11594 GCA_031414395.1 Fimbriiglobus sp. | reverse complement strand
ACGACCCGGTGAGCAACACTTCACCGGCCACCGGCCGCGACGCCCCGCCGCGTTCCCGCACGGCGGGGCGTCGCGGCCGGCGTGTTGGGTGCGTGTGCGTACCCGATGCTCGGATGTGCCGTTGCGGTCGCCGGCCGCTCGACCCGCCCTACAAGAATTGGTTCACCACGAATCCAGCGGAAGGGGTGGGAGTCGAACCCACAAGGCTCATCGCTCGCCCGTTTTCGAGACGGGGGCCGTCGCCAGTCGGCTTGCCCTTCCGGGTGCGACGGAAGGGACACGCGGGCGGGCGGCCGGGTTCGGGCGGGTTGCCCCCTCCCCTTGTGGGGCGGGTGGGGCCACAATCCACAGGCACACCCCACCTTGCCGGGCCGGGCCACTCAGCGATTGAAGTTGGGAAGAGTTTTTCACCACAAAGGTCACCAAGAGCACGAAGGGAAGGCAGGCATGTCCAGAGTATTCTTCACTTCGTGCTCTTGGTGACCTTTGTGGTTACCACCTCTCTTCAATCACTGAGCAGCCCTGCCTTGCCGGGCCACCGCTTGACTCCGGACCGCGGGGGGCGACAATACGGCGTTCCGCGTCCCCGCCCGGAGGCGACATGACGGTCCCGCGTTCCGCCCGCCCGCCCAGGGAATGGCTCCTGCTGCTGATCGCCCTGGTGGTGGTCGGGCTGATCGTCGTCCCCGCCTGGATGTTCACGCACTCCGCCGACGAACTGACGCAGGCCCGAAACCGGTGGGACGCCGTACGCGTCGCCCACCTGCTGCTCGGCTTCCCCCAAATCGCCTGCTACCTGTGTGGCGCGTGGGCCGGGCTGATCCTGGTCCGGCGGTCCATGGAAGTGCAGCGCCAGCGGGCGGCGTTCGGGTACGAGCTGCTGCCGACCGACGAGGGCGCCCGCATCCTGCCCGAAGACGCCCGCCCGCTCTCCCGCAAGGTGGACCAGACCATCGCCCGCCGCGGGCCGAGCATCCTGGCCAACATGATCCGCCTGGGGCTGAACAAGTACGCCATCAGCAAGAGCGGGCCGGACGTGGCCGAGGTGGTCCGCACGCAGGCCGACGTCGAGCAGGCCCGGCAAGTCGCCTCCATGAACACGGTCAACTACCTGGCGTGGGCCATCCCGGCCATCGGCTTCCTGGGCACGGTGCTGGGCCTCGCCGAAGCGCTCATCGCCCCGGCCAAGCCGCCCGCGCAGGAGAACCAGACCGCCGAGGAGATGCTGGCCGCGTACACCAAGCAGACGGACGCCTACCTGAGCCAAGTGACCGGGCACCTGGGCAGTGCGTTCGACTGCACGTTCGTGGCACTGGCCCTCAGTCTGGTGCTCATGTACCTGCTGCACGCCGTGCAAAAGGCGGAGGAGACGCTCGTCATCGACTGCCAGAACTACTGCCAGGAGCACCTGCTGCTGCGGCTGTACGACCCGCGACCCGAGGCGGACGCGGGGTAGTGGGGGGGAGACCTCACCCCCCGGCCCCCTCTCCATCGATGGAGAGGGGGTGTTCAACACCAGCCCCAGGGCGATGCCCTGGGCTGAGGGAGGGCGGGCCGTTGGCCCTCGTTGGTCGTGTGGACGAACACATCCAACCGACAAGGCCCGAAGGGCCGACCTCCCTCAGCGCAGGGCAACGCCCTGGGATTCTCTCGCACCCACCTTCCCCCTCACCCCCCATGCGCACCCTCTCCCTCCTGCTGCTCCTCCCCGCTGTCGCGCTCGCCGCCGACCCGCCGGGCGTGACCGTCAACAAGGCGCGGCTGGATCGCCTCAAAGCGGCGAAGATGCCGGCCGTCGAGACGGTCATCCCGTTCGACACGCCCGAGGCCGACAAGGTGCTCGCCGCGCTCGAGGTGTTCCCGCCCGACAACCCGTGGAACATCCCGGTGGCCGACTGGCCAGTTCACCCGCGGTCGAAGCAGATCGTCGCCACCGTCGGCCCCGACAAGCCGCTGCGGTACAACCCGGACATGGGCTTCGTCATCGTGCCGCCGTCTCAGAAGAAGATCGACCTGCTGAGCGTGGAGTACAAGGACGAGTCGGACCAGGGGCCGTTCCCCATCCCCGACGGCATGTTCATCGAAGGCTGGCCGGCGAACTACAAACGCGACGACAAGCTGAAGAAGTGGACGCTCGACGACGTGCAGCGCGACGCCGCCAAGCTGGAGGGCGACCGCCACGCCATCGTGGTCGATCCGGCGAACCGCAAGCTATACGAGTTCTTCAGCACCTACAAGACGGACAAGGGGTGGAAGGCGGCGCAGGCGTCGGTGTTCGATTTGAGTTCCAACAAGCTGCGGCCGGACGGGTGGACGAGCGCCGACGCCGCCGGCCTGCCGATCTTCCCCGCCGTGATCCGGTACGACGAACTGAAGCGGGGCGTCATCGAACACGCCCTGCGGGTGACGGTGCGGAAGACGCAGCGGGCGTATGTCTACCCGGCCACGCACTTCGCCAGCAAGTTGACGGACAAAGACCTGCCGCGGATGGGCGACCGCCTGCGGCTGCGGAAGGACTTTGACACGAGCAAGTGTTCCGCCGAGGTGAAGGTGATTCTGGAGGCGCTGAAGACCTACGGCATGTTCGTGGCCGACAACGGCATCGAGTGGGCGGTGTCGTGCGCCCCGGACGAGCGGATCCCGGTGCTGCACGAGGAACTGCGGAAGGTGAAGGGGAGCGACTTCGAGGTGGTGACCCCGCCCGACGGGTACAAGCCGCCGAAGTGAAGGAGTGTTCGCCGCGAGCAACGCGAGCGCCAGGGCGTTGGCGCTCGCGTTGCTCGCGGTGAACAGTACTCAGCAATACTCCCCACCGAACCCGCCGCCGAAGTCCATCCCGCCGCTCATGTCGCACCCGGTGTCCATCCCGCCGCTCATGTCGCACCCGCCGAACTCGTCGGTCATCGCCCCGCCGCAGTCGTCGAACTGCGGCTCGCCGTCTTCGGTCATCGGCTCGCACTCGTCCACCAGCGGCTCGCCGCAGTCCTCGACTTCCGGTTGCACGTCCTCGACGGTCGGTTCGCACTCGTCGATGATCGGCTCGACGTCGTCCATCGCCCCGCCGCAGTCGGTGTCGGGCGTCTCCGCGTCCGGGGTGAGGTCCGTCGGCTCTTCGTCAACCGGGTGACGGTCGTGGTGGTCGTGGTGGTCGTCGGTGGTCGGGTGGTCGTTCGCGTCGCTGCCCCAGTCGCCCCCACCGCCGCCGCCGCCGTGACCGTGATCGACCGGAGCGTGACCGTGATCGACCGGGGTGTGCGGCGTGTGGTGCGACGGCGACGGGGTGTAGTTGGTCGGCGTCGGCATCATCGGGGTCATCATCGGGCTACCCATCGGCACGCCGACCGGCATCCCCATCGGCACGCCCATCGGAATGCCCATCGGCACCACTCCGGCGACGAACGGGGTCGCCATGATCGGGGCCACCATCATCGGCATCATGCCGACCGGCTGGGCCATCATCGGGCTTCCCATCCGCCGACCGCCGACCGCCTGGGCGATCGCCCCCACCACTTGTGCCACCGCGCCGACCACCTGCCCGGTGGTGTTCGTCGCCGGGCGGGCGACCGGCTGGGCCACCGGGGCGGTGGTCACGCTCACGTGCACACTCACCGGCTGGGCGGTCGGGATCGGGCGGGCGGTTCGCGGGGTCATCGGGGCACCTGGGTCAGGGGTCAGGACCGTAGATGCCCCCCGTACACCCCACCGGCGGACGTGTGACGTCGGGTGGGAAAAATTGGCGGAGCCACGGCGATTCCTTCCCGCCCGGCGGATCCGCTGATATAGTTAGTGTTGAACTCCGGATTGCCTAAACCGCACCCGGAGCGGATTGAAACGGAGCGGATTGCACCGGGATGGTTACCTTCAACCCCCTCCCGAACGCCTGCCAGAGTCACATTCCGGAGGACGGGTCGTGTTCGCTTTCCTGCCAAACATCGGGGTGCCGGAACTCATCGTGCTGCTGCTGCTGGGGGTTCTGCTGTTCGGCCGCAAGCTGCCGGACATCGGCCGCAGCCTGGGCAAGACGGTGACGGAGTTCAAGAAGGGGTTCACGGGGGTGGAGGAAGAAATTACCACCACGTCGAGCGCCCGGTCGGTCGAGCCGGAGGCGGTGAAGCCGCCGCAGCGGGTGACGCCGACCACCTCGGCCCCGCGATTCGACGACGCGCCGAGCAACCTGCCGCCGACGGTGTGAACCTTGACGACTTCCGGCGTGTCTGCTAAACAATGCATCCCGGCGGGCCGATACTCTCCGGGAACGCGGGCGATTAACTCAGTGGTAGAGTGCGTTCTTCACACGGACGAAGTCGCAGGTTCAAATCCTGCATCGCCCACTCGACATGACCCAACACCCCCGGCAGACTGCCGGGGGTGTTTTTGTTCTCACACCGGGTCAGAGCAGGAACGCGGGGGCCGGCTGGGTGTACTGTTCGTCGTCCAGTTCCGGATACAGCAGTTGGCCGCGGGCGGGCGGGGCGGGCGGGTGCGACGGGGTGGTGGCGGGCGGTTCCGTCGTCAGGACGACGACCAGCAGCGAGGGAACGGCGGTCGGCATGGCTTCCTCCGGGTCGAGGCCATCGGGTGACACCACCTCATGACCCGAGGGGTGGCCCGTCTGACACAATTCGGCGAAAAAAGACGGCACCGACCAACGACCGCGGCGCGACCGGACGGCCGGCCGCGCCGCGTGGGAGCGTGAGTCTGGAGTGGTCACACGCCGACGAGCACGCCGGCCTCGACCGCGTCGCCGTCATCGAGCAGGGAGAACTCGTCGCGGAAGTCGAGCTGCGACCCCCGCGGGCAGACGGCCTTCAGTTCCGCCTTCAGCACGTCCAGGTTCAACCCGACAGGCACCTCCATCTCCGCCAGGACCGTCACTTCGGACCGCCCGAGCAACTGCCCGAGCAGCCGTTTCTCCGCGTTGAACGAGTGCAGGTTCACCCGCCGTTCGGCCAGCACCCGCGCGAACGGGGTGAGCAGACCGGGGGCGTCCTTGGCCATGTTCACCCGCACGCTCACCACACGGTCGAAGGCGACCGGCGGCAGCAGCGTCACGCCCCCGAAGTGACGCGGCACGTCGCGGAGCATGAGGAACACCTTCTCGCAGTTCTCCGGGCTGTACTCCAGTTCGAACTGCGACCCCTGGGTGAGGGACAGCCGCCGCCCGTGGCACGACTCCACGTTCACCCCGCGGCGGTCGAACAGGCTGGTGACCAGCAGCAGCGTGCCGGGGCAGTCTTCCCCCTCCACCGTCACCCGCATGGACGACTCGTCCACCCGGAACTTGAGGGTGAGGGCCGAGCGGCCGTTGGCGTCCGGCACCTCGAAGACGAACGAGCCCACGGGCACCTGCAGAACTTTGCCGCCGAAGCGCTGATCCGGTTCACCGTTCATCGTCGTTCTCCGTTGGAACTTTTTGGGAATGCGGCCGGTTGTCCCCGCCACACCCACACATGGCCCCACCGGCGGGGTGTCTGACAGGTGCGGGGAATTTTTCTCGGAATGTTGTTCGAGCCGTCGGAAACGCAGCGGGGGCGGTGACCGAACCCCGATCACCGCCCCCGGGTGTGGTCTCGTCTTGGTGCGCTAGCTGGTGTTGGTGGTCTTCTCGGTACCGAGTTTGCGAAGGACCTCCATGACCTCGCTGCGGTAATCGTACACCTGCTGCCGAGTGATGTTGAACTCGTCGGCCACAACCCTGGGGGAGCGTTCGCAGATCGCAACCTGCTCGAAGACGCGCAATTTGATGCGGTCGGTGACCACCGATTCCGCACGCATCAGGAGTGCGGTCAACTCTTCACGAGCTTCAAGCCGTTCTTGCGGGTCGTCGGGACGCGACTCCGGTTCGAACGTGCCCATGTCCGCGGTGCCACACCGTTGCCATCGACTATGATCGCGGAGGAGTTCCCACATGCAGCGGCGGCAGAAGGCTTTCACGACAGGAATCAGGTCTTCATCGCGCAGGAGCATGTATTCTGAGTCGCGGCGACAGACCGCGATGCAAACCTGCTGCAGGAGGTCGTCCCAGTCGCAGTTGAGCAATCTCCCACGCATCGGGTAGAACATGAGCGGGGCGTGCTTCTTCACGATGTCCACGAGTCGTTGAGCGCACTCGTGCGTGATCTCGCCAGTGGACTGATCCAGGATGACCGGCGTGTCCGACGTGAGGGGTGGTGGCATCGGGTGCCTCCGGTGGGTACCGTCACATGACCGACCAGGGTAGAAGTCTGACGCCCCGAGTGAGATTTTGCGGCCGCAGTGGTACCGAGCGTGTCAACGCTCAGCCGGACGAACGCTCGAAACCACCACGGACCAGTGACATTCTGCGTGCCGCCTCTCAGCCTGGATTGCGAGTCCGCGACCTTGACGAATATGTGGGTCAGGCAGATCATTCATCGTGCGCCATCAATTTCGCGGAGGCAAGTGAAAAGCCTCTCACAATTCCATGCCAGGGGGTTCACCAGTGGCGGTTCCCAGCGTTCGACGTGATAGGGTTCGCCACCAGCGCCCCGGCGGGACGATCACCATGACCCCCGGAACTCACCTCGCCCCGAACGCGACCCCCGACGCCGACCGCCCGCACGTCCTCGGGTCGAACACCCCCCTCGGGCACCTGCACGCCATCGACGACCGGCCCGACGACGACGCCCGCCGCCGGGCCTACGCCGACTGGCTCGACCGCACCGGCGACCACGCTCGCGCCGAGTTCGTCCGCGTGCAGTGCCGCATGGACGCGCTCGCCGGCCCGAACGTGCCTACCGACGCCGAGTTGACCGAGTTCAACGCCTTGTTCGAGCGGGAGAAGGCGCTGCTCGCCGAGCACCGCGGCGGGTGGGAGGCGGAGGTGAAGGGGCAACTGCCGGGGGTGATGCGGGTGGCGTTCCGCGGCGGCGTGCCGCACCACCTGGTGCTCGACGGCCGGCGGCTCGCGGGCGCCCTGGACTGGCTCGCCGACCGCGTGCCGACCGCCCGTCATCTGACCGTTCAACTGCCGCCCGGCGTGCCCGCGGGCGATGCCGTCGCCGCGCTCGGCACACCGGCCGTTCGGCGGTTGCATGGTCTCGACCTCGGCGGGCGGTGGACCGACACTGCGGCGAAGCGGGTGGCCGATTCGCCGTTCGTCGGGCACCTCACTCACCTCGGCCTGAGCGGGTGCGGGTTGACGACGGTCGGCGTGCTGGCGGTGGTGTCGTCGGGCGGGCTGTCGCGGCTCGAATCGCTCGACGTGAGCGGCAACCGCCTCGCCGCGGGCGTGCGCCGCCTGAGCGCTCTGCCCCCGGCGTTGCGTTCGCTCGACCTGACCGACGTGGAGTTGGGCGACGACGAACTGCGGCACGTGGCGAGCACCGCGTGCTTCGGCCGGTTACGGGAACTGGTGCTCGGCGAAACGGTGGCGGGTGACGAGCCGGACGAACTGCGGAATCGGTTCACCGCCGCCGGCGTGCGGGCGGTCCTCGACTCACCGTTCCTCAAGGGCACCGCGATTCGGGCGGACGGCGTGACGCTGTCGGACGAGATGAATGACGAGGTGATGGACCGGAACGTGGGGTTGGAGTGGAGCGGGCGGGAGTGAAACCTGAGAGCGGGCGGGAGTGCTGAGGGTCTCGGCGAACCGCTTCGCCTCCGCCGGCCGATCTCGCATCGGGGTCAACGTCGCCCGCGGCCAGGGCGTCGGCCGCGGCTCGTCCGCCCGTCGGACGTGGCGGAAGCCGACGGCGTCGGGTTCCTCGGCTTCCCCATTCGCGTGCTGCGAGACGGTGGGGCGGCACTCTCAAAGCCGCCTCGCTCCGCCCGCTCGGACCCACCCTACGCACACCACCCCCATCGGCACCGCTGCACAGCCCTCCTTCGCCGGTCGCCTCGTACAACTCGTTATCCCCGCCGATCTCGGTCGGGCCGTGCGGCACCGGAAGTCCGGACGCATGGGCGTGCCGGTGGGCGGCGAGCAGCGCCAGCCCTTCGCTCGGGATGCTGCCGACGAACTCGATCCGGGTGGTGGGTGCCGCCGTTCAGCCGGACGCAGGTGACGATGTGCGTGTCGATCTCCCGTGGGGGTGAGTTGCTCGGCTCCTGAATATTAGCATTCCGATGCGCGGTACGAATCGGGATTCCGATCTTATTCCGTCGGGAGTCTGGTAGAGTGAGGGGACGGAGGTGAACGAACATGCCCATTGACGCGCGGATCGCGGCCATCGCCGCACGGTTCCCGGTGAAGTTGAAGGACCTGAGGACCGTCGCCGGCCTCACCCAAAAAAGCCTCGCGGAAGCGGCCGGCGTGACGCAGGGGCTGATCTCCAGCTACGAGGCCGGCACGTTCACGCCGGCCTGGGATACGGTGCTGGCACTGGCCGACGCGCTCGGCGTGCCGGTCGGGGCGTTCGCGGCGGCGCCCGTACTGCCCGAAAAAATCGAGAACCCGATTCGCACGAGGTATCGGACGGCTGATAGACGGGGGTGACACCGGAGGAGTGACGATGAACCCGCTGCTGTTCGTGGAGTCCGCGCGGTTCGTCCGGTGGGTGAAGAAGAGTCGCCTGCGGTCGGCGGTGGGCGAGTTGTACGCCGAGTTGGCAACGAACCCGGAGTCGGGGGCCGTGATTCAAGGCGGCGGCGGCTTGCGGAAGGTGCGGATGGCCGGTCTGGGGCGGGGCAAGAGCGGCGGCTTCCGGGTGGTGTACGTGCTGGTGTTGCGGCAGGCGGTGGCGCTGGTGGTGGACGGGTACAGTAAGAGTGAGAAGGAAGACCTGTCGGCGGACGATCTGGCCGAACTGCGAAAATTGGTGGCGGAATTGACCCCGCAGGCGGAACAGATGCTCCGTGCGGCGATGGCCCAACGGAGCCAACAGACTCAACAGACCCCGGAGGGCTGAGCGATGGGCAAGGCGAAGGCGAAAGCGAAAGCGGGCGGGAAGAAGGCCACCCGCCCGCGCCTGGCGGAGCGGTTGGCCGGCGGGCTGGACGAACTCACCCGCTTCTTCCGCGGGGAAAAGGACACCGGCGTCAATGTGGTGTGGGTGCCCGTGCCGCCGGTTGCCGCCGCCGTCCGCGAACTGAAGGCGGCCCGCGAAGCGGCCGGGCTGAGCGTGGCGGACGTGGCGGCATCGGTCGGCGTGTCGGCCGACGCGGTGAAGAAGCTGGAAACCGGCAAGGTGAAGCGGCCGACCGTGGCGATGCTCGAAGCGTATGCGAAAGCGGTCGGCAAGGAGTTGCGGTTGGCGGTCGTGTCGCCGGCCAAGTGATCCGAGCCTCAGCAACGCAAACGGCCCCGGTGTGGACGTCCACACCGGGGCCGCGTCGTTTCCCGCCCGACGGACCGCCCCGGCCCGTCGGGCGGCAGCTTGGCCAGCCACCTCAACAGCAGCGTCCGGGTGCGCGCGGTCAGTGTACGAACGGCATCCGCGGCGGGCGTCGCGGGTTCAATTACATCGTCGCCAGGGCCGCCAGATTCGGGATCACCACCGTCACGTCCCGCAGGTCGAACACGCCCGTCACGCGGTCGGGCGACACGTTCAACATGCGGCGAGTGGGCATGTGCGGCAGCGGCAACGGCAGCACCTTCACCCCGTCGCCGGCGAGCAACCCCACCATCTCCCGCGCCGGCGTGCGGACGAGCACCACCCGCCGCGTGGTCGGAGCGGGCACTTCCACCCCGCACCACTGCGCCACGTCGATCACCGTCACCGCCTGCCCCCGCCACGAGATCACCTCGCGGACGTGCGGACGGCTGACCGGCACCGGCGTGCCCGCCGGCGGGTCGGCGATCTCCGTCACGCACCCGGCCGGCACGCCGAACCCCACCGGCCGCCCGCCGAGCGCCGCACACGCCGACTGCGCGAACAGCACCAGCCGGTCGGCCGGCTTCGCGTTCACCCGCGGCGGCGGGGTGGGCGTGGGTCGGTCGGTCGTCTCTTCGCCCCCCATCAGCAGGCGTTCGGGGTCGAGCAGCAGGAGCGGCCCGTCGGCGTGATCGAGCACCCCGGCGAACGGCCCGCCGCGACCGGCCGACCGTGGCACCGGCCGCACGCCCGCCGTCTCGCGGTCGCCGGACGACACGCGGTCCACCAGCAGCCCCACCTTCAACCCTTGCAGTTCCAACAGGACCACCTGCCCGCCGCGGCGGTCGGCGCGAGTGGGTAGCCCCAGGCACTCGGCCAACTCCATCACCGACCACTCGCCGGCGCCGTTGACCACCGAGCCGAGCGTGCCCGGCTGGTCGTTGGCGCGAATGCGGTCGGCCCGCTCCACGCCGAACACGCGGTCGAGCGGCAGGCCCACGGCGGTGCCGCCGACGGTCAGGCGGATGACGCGGGCGGGGGCGGCGGTGGCGGTCACAGGATGCACTCCGGGTCGGGCGTCGGGCGGGCGTGTTCGGCCATGAGTCGGGCGGCGATGCCGGCGGGGGTGTCCACGCAACCCACCGCGCCGAGTTCAATGGCCCGCAGGGGCATGCCATTGACGGCGGCGGTGGCGGCGTTCTGCGCGAACGTGCGACCGCCGACGGCGGCCACGGTGAGCATCCCGGCGGCGCCGTCGTCGCCCATGCCGGTGAGCAACACGGCCCGCACGCGGTGGCCGAACACGGCGGCGGCCGAACCCATCGTCACGTCCACCGACGGGCGGTAGCCGGACACGGGCGGGCCATCGGACAGGCGCACGCGGCCGTCGGTGGCGAAGGTCAGGTGCCGGCCGCCGGGGGCGACGAGTGCGAACCCGGCCCGCGGGCGGTCGCCGTCGACGGCTTCGCGCACGGCCAGCGGCGTGTTCCAGTCCAGTTGGTCGGCCAGCGCGCGGGTGAAGGCGGCGGGCAGGTGCTGCACCACCACGACGGCGGCGGGGAAGTCGGTACACAGGCCGGCGAGCAGTTCGCGGACGGCCAGCGGCCCGCCGGTGCTCGCGCCGACGACCACGATGCCGCCGACCGGCCCGACGGCGGTGCGGCGCGCCATCGGGCGCGGGGCCGAGCGGGGCAGGGCGAACCGCACCCCGGTCGGGCGGTCCGCGGCGGGCAGGGTGCGGATCACCTTCACGCCGGCGGCCAGCCGCACCTTCGCCACGAACTCCCGCCGCAGGGTGTGCGGGTCGGTGTCGCGGCCGGGCGTGTACTTGGGCAGCACGTCGATGGCGCCGAGGTCGAGCGCCTTCATCGCCAGCCCCGCCGCATCTCGGCTGACGCCGGTGAGCATGACCACGGGCGTCGGGCGGTCGGCCATGATGAGGGCGAGCGCGGCCAGCCCGCCGCAACCGGGCATGGTCACGTCGAGCGTCACCACGTCGGGTTGAAGGTCGATCACCCGCCGCACGGCCGCCTCGCCGGAGTGAACGACCTCGGCCACGGCCAGGTCGGGTTCGGCCCGCAGGTACGCCGCCAGCAGCCGACACACGGACGGCGAGTCGTCGGCGATGAGCACGCGGGTGGGCATGGGGGGTGAACGACTCCGGACGAGCCGGAAGCGTGAGCGACGGTGAAACAGACCCGTCGCACACCCTTCCGGCTCGTGCCCGAAACCCAAACGGTTCACCCGGCCCCAACCCGGGCGAGCTGGCGGATTACGTCGGCCAGCGAGTCGTACAGGTACGGCTTAAGCAGGTACGCCCAC
>JANNVG010000343.1:0-2180 GCA_031414395.1 Fimbriiglobus sp. | reverse complement strand
TTCGGGGCGGTCCACGGTGACGAGCGTGGCGGCACAGATGTGGTCTGCGATCCGGTGCGGTTCTGAGCGGGCGTCACTGTAGCCGGGGTCTTTGACCCCGGTCAGACCGGCCTCACAGAGGCCGGCTACAATGACGCCCGCTCAGAACCGCACCGGATCGCAGACCACATCTGTGCCGCCACGCTCGTCACCGTGGACCGCCCCGAACTCGCCGCCCTGCCGCACCAGTTGCTCGGCCGCGTGTTCCTGGTGCCCGACCTCGCCACCGCCCGCGCCGCATCGGCTCACTGGCCGCACGCCAAGTTCGTCACCCGCTCGGCCGAAGTGCTCGACGCCGACGGCTCGCTGACCGTCGGGCCGACCGGCGGCGGCGGCGGGTTCCTGTCGAGGCGGAGTGAGCTGCGGGAACTGCGGGCCGAGATCGTCCGGCTCGACGAACTCGTGCAGTCGCTCGAAACCCAGCAACTCGCCCTCCGCCGGCAGGCCGACGCCATGGACGCCCCCGTGCGGGCGCTCGAAACCGAGATCGCCGCGCTGAGTGGCGAAGCCGGCACGCTGCAATCGCAGATCGCCACGCAGCGGCAGGAGCAGAAGCGGCTCGCCGACCTGATCCAACTCGTCCGCGAAGAAGCGCGATACCTGGAGGCCGAAGTGCGGTCGGTCGAGGCCGCCTTCGCCCGCACCGCCGAGCAGTGGCAGGCGGCCGTCACTCTCGAAGCGGAAGTGAGTACACGGCTGGACCGCACCGAAGCCGACCTGACCGCCGCCAACGCCGACCGCGACCGCCGGCAGACCGAGAACACGGCCGCCCAGGTGTCGCACGGCCGCGTGTCGGCGCACCTCGCCGGGTTGCGGAAGAAGCACGAGGAGCTGGAAAACGAGCTGAAACTGCGGCGGTTCGACGCCATGAACCTGACCACTTCGGAGAAGGCCGCGGCCGGTCGGCTGGTCGAAAGTCAGCTTCACATGCTGCGGGCGACCGACACCGCCGCGCACGCCCACCTGAGCAAGGAGAACGCCGAGCGGGCCGCCCGCGCGCTGGGTGCCGACCGCGACCGCCTGCGGCACGAGCGGGAACGTGTGAACGCCGGACTGAAGCGGTTCCGCGAGGCGTGGGGCCAGCAGCGGGAGTCGATGCACAGGCGCGAGATGGAGGTGCAAGACCTGAGCCTGCGGCGGGAGGGCATCGCCGCCCGCATCCGCGAGGACTACGCCATCGACCTGGCAGACCTCGCCACCGCCCCCACGCCCGGCGGCACCGACGACGACCCGATTCCATTACTCCCCGCCGACGTTCAATCACAGATCGACGACCTCCGCAAGAAGGTCGCCAAGCTGGGCAACGTGAACCCCGAAGCGGTGGCCGAACTCGCCGAACTGGAAACCCGCGAGACCACCCTTCGCACCCAGCACGACGACCTGGCCACCGCCCGCGACAAACTGATGGAGATCATCACGCAGATCAACACCGACAGCCGCAAGCTGTTCCTCGACACGCTCGCCACCGTTCGCGGGCACTTCCAGGAACTGTTCCGCAAGCTGTTCGGCGGGGGCATGGCCGACGTGGTGCTCGACGGGGACGACCCGCTCGAAGCCGGCATCGACATCACCGCCCGCCCGCCGGGGAAGGAACTCCGCAGCATCTCGCTGCTCAGCGGGGGCGAACGCACGCTTACCGCCATCGCGCTGCTGCTGGCCATCTTCCGCAGCCGGCCGAGTCCGTTTTGTCTGCTCGACGAGGTGGACGCGGCCCTCGACGAGGCGAACACCGCCCGCCTCGCCACGGCGCTGCGCGAGTTCCTCGACCGCTCGCAGTTCATCATCATCACGCACAAGAAGCGGACGATGGCGATGGCCGACGTGATCTTCGGGGTGACGATGCAGGAGAGCGGCGTGAGCAAGCAGGTGAGCGTGCGGTTCGACGACTGGCCGGAGGACGAAGAGCAGCGCCAGGCGGCGTGACACGCCGAAAGTGGTTTCGTTCCACCTCCCCCCACCCCTCCGCGAAACCATGTCCTGAACGCGAAAGATCTCATGCCGGCCAAGCACTTACGGCGATTCCGCCGCCCGCGCACCTCCGCCGAACTCACTGTGCTGTGACGGACGCGAGGCCTCGTAGGGCGGGCGAGCCGACGCTTCGTCGGCGACCCCCGCCGCGTGTCGCTGTGGCGGGGGTCGCC
>JANNVG010000342.1:0-4156 GCA_031414395.1 Fimbriiglobus sp. | reverse complement strand
GGTGGCATGGGTCGCGCTCGACACGCCGTGCAGGTTCCAGAACAAGAAGCCGGGCATGGTGAACCGGGCGGGTGGCGTGGCGGGTGCTACGTCACAGGGTATCACAGAGAGCGGCGTGTGTCACTCCGCCAGTACCTGGCGCACCGAGGCCAGCAGGGCGGCTTCGGCCGACACGTTCGCGTCGTGCGTCGGGTTCGTCACCTCGTCCGTCGGCACCAGTTGTAGTCCGTCAGCCGCACCCCGCCGCCGACCGTCACGCTCACCTCGATCACCCCGCTGATCGTCTCCGCCTCCGGCACGGTGATCGGCAGCCGCTGGCCGAACACCACGTCCCACGACTCGCGGCGGTACTCGCCCGTGTACGGCACCTTGATCACCGCCGCCCCGTCCTTCCCGACGGGTTCACCGAATGCTGACCATCCGGTTTCACCCCTCGCCGCCCAGGTCGGTGAGGGCGTCCCGCCACGGGCGGGCGGGTTCGGTGCGGTCGCGGCGGGCGGGCGGTCGGTCGGTGGACCGCGACGGGTGTCCGCCGCCGAACGTGTCGGCGTGCAGGCTGTCCCGCAGTTCTTCGAGCAGGGCGAGGCGGTCGGCCACAGGCCAGTGATCGATCCCGAGCTGCTGGAGCTTGTTCGACATGCATGCCTCCGCGAAAAGGGGGGGGAGAGGCTAACCCGATTGTCGGGTGTGACAGGCGACACTGCAATAACTTTTTCCCCGTGGAGATCAAGTTCAAGTCACGCGGGCCGAGCAACCGATAGAAATTGCCCACTTTCTCGCCAGTCGAGACCTCAGACCGTCCCAACCCGAGGTCGCATTTCCCGACACCGCGCGTCGAACATGCCCGCCGCCCGCGGAACACACGGCACCACCCGGAGGAGCTGCCGTGTCCGCCACCCCAGACCTGATCCCCGTCCGCGCCCTGAACCAGGCCACCTACTGCCCGCGGTTGTACTACCTGCAGTACGTCGATTGCGTGATGCCCACCAACGAGCACGTCGAGGGCGGGCTGTTCGACCATCGCCGCGTGGACGACCCCGCCCTGAAGTTGAAGGCCCGCACCGAGGGCGAGGCGGTCCGCACCCGCGGCGTGCCCATCAGTTCGGAAGCGCTCGGCATCAGCGGGGTGCTCGACCAGATCGAAGAGAAGGCCGGCGACCGCTACCCGGTGGAGACGAAGCACGGTTCCGCCCCGCGAGACGCCGACGGCCAGCCGACCACCTGGGACAACGACGCCGTGCAACTGTGTGCCCAGGCGCTGCTGTTGGAAGAGCAGAGCGGCGAGGCGGTGACGCGCGGGTTTCAGTTCTATGCCGGCACGCGGGAGCGGGTGGCGGTCGAGTTCACCCCGGACCTGCGCCGCAAGACGCTCGACACCATTACCCTGTGCCGCGAACTGTCGGCCGCCGACACCCCGCCGCCGCCGCTGCCGGCCGAGCTTCGCCACCGCTGCTTCGGCTGCTCGCTCGCCCCGGTCTGCCTGCCCGAAGAGACGCTGTACCAACTGACCCTGCCGGCGACGGCGGACGACGAAGTGGTGTCATCGCCCAGCTTGGTCCGCGTAATCCCCGGTAGCGACGACGGGGCCGTGCTGTACGTGAACGAGCCGGGCAGTCACGTCGGCAAGCGGTCCGAACACCTGGTGGTGAAGAAGGACGGCAAGGAGGTCACGAAAGTGCCGATGCACGCCGTCCGGCAGGTGGTGCTGTTCGGCAACGTGCAGATCAGCACGCAGGCCCTGCAAACGCTCATCGAGAACGAGATCCCCGTGACGATGCTCACCGGCTACGGCAAGTTCATTGGCGGGTTCCAGCCGCCGCCGAAGAAGAACGTCCACCTGCGCGAGGCGCAGTTCAAGATGTTCGCCGACCCGACCGCCTGCCTGACGCTGGCGAAAGAAGTGGTGCGGGCGAAGCTGACCAACCAGCGGACGCTGCTCATGCGAAACCTGCGGGGCGAGGGCGACCGCGGGAGCGACGAGCGGAGTGCCCGCGACATGGCCGAACTCATCCGCCGGCTCGACCGGGCCGAGGGCACCGACACCCTGTTCGGCCTGGAAGGGCAAGGGGCCGCCCTGTACTTCGGCGAGTTCGGCCGCTTCCTGTTGAAGCAGCCGCCCGGCCGCGGGTTCGACTTCACCAGCCGCAACCGCCGCCCGCCCAAAGACCCCGTCAACGCCCTGCTCAGCTTCGCCTACGCCATGCTCGCCAAGGACTGCTTCGCCGCCGCCTGCACCGTCGGGTTCGACCCGTACAAGGGCTTCTTCCACGTGAACCGCCACGGCAAGCCGTCGCTGGCGCTGGACCTGATGGAGGAGTTCCGCCCGATCGTCGCCGACAGCGTGGTGCTCACCCTCATCAACAACGAGATGCTCACCCCGGCCGACTTCCTGGTGTGGAAGGACGCCTGCCAGCTCACCGACAACGGCCGCCGAGTGTTCTTCCAGGCCTACGAGCAGCGGAAGGCCACCGAGGTGACGCACCCGGTGTACGGCTACCGCATGAGCTACAGCCGCATGATCGAGGTGCAGGCGCGGATGCTCGCCGCGTTCGTGCGGGGCACCACCCCGCGGTACACCGGCTTCACCGTGCGGTGAACCGCTCGAACGGGTGTCCGACTCTCGCCGAGAGTCGGACGGGGGCCGATGCGGAGGAATCCCCCGTCGAGCGCGTAGAACAGTTCACCCGCCGCACACTCGCCTCCCAGGCCGTCGCCCCGTGCGGCTTGTTAGCCCGACGCGCGAGCGAGGGGCCAGCGACCCGTGCGGCTTGTTAGCCCGACGCGCGAGCGAGGGGCCAGCGACCCGTGCGGGAGAAGAGTGGGCAACGGGTGGCGTCGAGCGATCAGACTTTCGGCAAGACCGTTGGCCCCTCGCTCGCGCTTCGGGCTAACTCGGAGTACGTCATGCTCTCCTACCTCGTCTGCTACGACATCTCGAACCCGAAGCGGCTCCGCAAGGTGGCGAAGATCTGCGAGGACTTCGGATACCGCCGGCAGTTGTCCGTGTTTTTAGTTCGCGTCTCCGCAACTGAGTTTGTACGCTTACGCACGCGCCTGTATGAAGCTGTGAACCTGGATGAAGATCAGGTGCTGTTCCTGCCGCTGTGCGGCAAGTGTTGCTGTGGCATCGAGGCCCTCGGCCGGCCGACCGACCCGGCCGAGAGCAAAGACGTGGTCCTGGTGGTGTGACGGCCGGGGGTTGGAGTTCACGCTTCAGCGTGACTTGGGAATCGTGTCACACCGGCGACATGACCGCCAAGTGTGTGTGGTGCTGGTGAGAAGTCGGAACGGTGTTCGCCCAGAGCTGCCATGCGGAGGATCGCCCATGACCGTAGACGAATTCGGCGACCAGTTCGCCAAGTTGACTGGCCACCCGCCGTTCCCGTGGCAGCGGGACTTGTACGACTCGTGGTTCTCGCAAGGGAAGATCCCCCCGTCGTGCAACCTGCCGACCGGCCTGGGCAAAACGTCCGTCATCGCCGTCTGGCTGATCGCACTGGCGAATCACCGGGACAAGCTCCCCCGCCGGCTGGTGTACGTCGTCAACCGCCGCACCGTCGTGGACCAGACCACTGAGGAGATGAAGAACTACCGCGACAACTTGGAGAAGGCCGGACTCTGGGATCGGCTCGCCAAGTTGAGCGCTACGCCGGCCACGAAAGAGAAGCCGCCGCTCGCGCTCAGCACCCTCCGCGGGCAGTTCGCCGACAACCGCGAGTGGTCCGCCGACCCGTCCCGCCCGGCCGTCATCTGCGGCACCGTGGATATGATCGGCAGCCGCCTGCTGTTCAGCGGGTACGGCGTGGGCATGAAGGGCAAGCCGCTGCACGCCGGCTTCCTCGGCCAAGACTCGCTGCTCGTCCACGACGAAGCCCACCTCGAACCGGCATTCCAAACGCTCCTGCTCGCCATCGAGAAAGAACAACTGCGCTGCAAGGACTTCAATCCCCTGCGGGTGATGGAACTGACCGCCACCCCACGCAGCGGTGGCGTGGTGTTCGAGTTGACCGCGGAGGAGAAGAACGCGCCGAAGGAACTCCCCCCGTTGCCCAAGACCGACGAGGAGAAGAAACAGACGCCGCCGGTTCACCACGTCTGGTGGCGGACGCACTCGAAGAAGGCACTCGCCCTGCACGAGATTGGCGACGAGAAGAAG
>JANNVG010000341.1:0-7172 GCA_031414395.1 Fimbriiglobus sp. | reverse complement strand
GACCACGACGCGGAGCGTCGAGAACGTCGTCCCCACGCGGAGCGTGGGAACGAGGGCGGATGAAGCCGACCACGACGCGGAGCGTCGAGAACGTCGTCCCCACGCGGAGCGTGGGAACGAGGGCTGAAGACACGATCCGAGACGGAGGCGAATTATTCCGCTGTTTCGGATCGTGACTTCATCCGTGTTCATCCGTGGCGTGTGTTCAACGGGTGTCGATCACGTCCACCACGTCACCGGCAGACAGGCTGACTTCACCCGGCGGCAGCACGATGTACCCGTTGGCAGGGAGCAGTGCCCGCAGGTCGGCGGAGCCTTGCCACGGCAACGGGCGAACCGAATCGGCCCCGATCACCGCCGGGTGATACGTCGGGCGGTCGTGCTTGGCGGTCAGCGGTTCACTCAATGGTAGACGCTGCTCCTTCGGGCCGGGGTCGGTCCGCCCGCACAGGATGTCGATGGCCGGCCGCACGAACAACTCGAACCCGACGGCCGCACTCACCGGGTTGCCGGGTAGGCCGAACACCAGCTTGTCGCGGAAGGTGCCGAAGAGGAGCGGCTTGCCTGGCTTCATACGCACCGTGTGGAAGTGAATCTCCACGCCGAGCGACTTCAACACGTCCGGCACGAGGTCGTACTTGCCGACCGAGACGCCGCCGGAGAGGACGAGGATGTCAGCCTCGTCGAGTGCCCTGTGGATGAGGCCCTTCAGACCGGCAACGTCGTCTGGGGCGATCCCGAGATAGGCGGGCTTCCCCCCGGCCCGCGCTGCCATCGCCGTCAACATGGGACCGTTGGTGTTGCGGATCTGTCCGCCGGCCGGCTTCTGGTTCGGCTCCACCAATTCGGTGCCGGTCGCAATCACCCCCACCATCGGGCGACGTGCAACCCAAGCGAAGGTTCTTCCCACGGCGGCCAACAACCCGAGTGCGACCGGCGTGAGCACTGTTCCCGCCGGCAGTATCACCTGCCCAACTCGCATCTCCGACCCGCGGCGCATCACGTTTGCACCCGGCTTCACGCTCTTCGGAATGCGAACGCTGTCCCCTTCCGCAGTCGTGTCTTCCTGCTTCACCACCGCATCGGCACCGGACGGGATCGGCGCGCCCGTGAAGATGCGAACCGCCTCGCCGACACCGACGGGCACATTCGACACCGCCCCGGCTTGCACTTCACCGACCAGCTTGAGCGGCGAACCACCATCGGCCGCACGGACGGCGTACCCGTCCATCATCGACTTGTCGAACGGCGGGGAGTCGATGTCGGCGGACACGTCCTCGGCAAGTGTTTCACCCAACACGTCCGGCGACAGCCGCTCGGCCCGTGGGGCCAGCGGCCTGGCGTGGCGGAGCACGATCTCGCGGGCGGCGGCGACGTCGAGCATCATGTGGTCAGTGTACGCCGCCGCTTCCGTTCGCACGTCCGTCGAGGGGCGAGCAGCAATCCGGGCTGAACAGGAAGTGCTGGGCGGGGTCGTTGGCCTCGGTCGTGTTCTCCCGCCACCAGTCGGCCGCACCCGCCCGCTCGCCGACCTCCAGCAGGGTGAGGGCGATGGTCGTCTTCACCTGATACGCCGGCGCGACAGACGGCCGCCCGCTCATCACCTCTTGCCCCGGCACCGGGCGGTTGTCCACCGCCGGCAGCACCAGCCCCACCCACGCCTGCCGCACCCACTCGGGGGCCTCCCCTTCGGGCACCGACACGACCCGTACCAGCACGGTCGGCGGGGGAGCGGGTGGGGTGAAGAAGCCGGGCGGCAGGTGCGGCGGGGGTTTGGACCCGCCGCGGGTGATCCCGACGACGAGCATGACCACCGCCACGAAACACACCACCGCCAGCAGCACCCACGCCCACCAGCCGTTGTTCGCCGGTGCGGGCGATGCGGGGAACGGTTTGGTGTAATCCACCCCAGTCGACCTGGTGCCCACAGCGGTCGGGGCAGTCCCTGGCCCCCACAGTTGGCGATCGCCGGCCGGATCGCTCGCCGCGTATCCGCCGGTCGGCTGGGTGTTCGTGAAGTTGGGGCCGAAGACCGGGCGGACGGTCGGCAACGGGGTCGGCTGACGAATGACAGGCAGCCGGGGGCGGAAGGGGATGCCGAACCGCTGGGCCTCGCACACTGAAGCGGCGCACAGCAGCAAGACACACGCGAGGAAGCTGCGAGGTGGCATGACCGCCCTCCGGGGTCTGACCGGGTGAATTGAGACTGCTTCCCCCATCATGGCCATTCCCGCCAAAATCCCATCATAAATAATTCGACCGCCCGCGCGAACGCCGAACCCGCAGGACCGCCCGCCGCCCCGAAAGTGGTTTGGCGTGGTGGAGGACGATCTCGCGGGCGGCGGAAACGTCGAGCATGGCGGACATGAGTGTTCCCTCGATGTTCTGTATACCGACCAGTGGGTCGATGGATGCATTGACCCAAGAAACCAGGAGAAGCCGATGAGCCTGGAACACGAACAACTCACCGAACGGATCATTGGGGCGGCAATCGAAGTCCACCGCCGCCTCGGGCCGGGGTTCCTGGAGTCGGTGTACGAGAAGGCCATGCTCATCGAGTTGGCGAAGCGTGGCCTACTGACGCAGGATCAGAAGGAGCTGGTGATCACATACGACGGCGTCGTCGTCGGGGAACACCGCCTCGACCTGTTCATCGAAGACACCATCGTGGTCGAACTCAAAGCGATCAAGCAACTGGAAGACATCCACTTCGCCATCGTGCGGTCGTACCTGCGGGCCGTCGGCCGCAAGCACGGGTTGCTGCTGAACTTCGCCAAGACCACGCTCGAAGTGAGGCGGGTGATCGCCCTTTGAGGGGGAATGGCGGGATGAATGAGGAACCCAGGAAGGCAGGAAACAGACAAGAACGGAGTCGATCGGACGTCGCCCCCACTCTGGCTTCACTCTGCCTCCTCTTTTCCTGCCTTCCTGGGTTCCTCATTCATCTGTTTTCAGAGAGTCCGAATGCCGCCCATCTACCTCGACTGCAACGCCACCACGCCGGTTGACCCGCGCGTCACAGTCGCCATTGGCGTCGCCCTCCGCGACCTGTGGGGCAACCCGAACAGCGGGCACGAGTACGGCCAGGCCGCGAACGCCGCCATCAGCACGGCGCGGCAACAGGTGGCGAAGCTGCTGGGTGCGGAGCCGTCCGAGATGGTGTTCACCGGCGGCGGGTCGGAGGCGAGCAACCTGGCGATCAAGGGTGTCACATCGAACCCCGCCGAGTTGCACGTCATCACCTCAAGCGTCGAACACCCGGCCACCGCCAAGCCGGTCGAGTGGCTGAAGAAGCGGGGCGCAACTGTCACCATCCTGCCCGTGGACGGCACCGGGCGGGTGGACCCCGACGCCGTGCGGAATGCCCTCCGTGCCAGCAGTGCCGCCGTCCGACTCGTGTCGCTCATGCACTCGAACAACGAGGTCGGCACGTTGCAGCCGATCCGAGAAGTGGGCGAACTGAAGGCGCAATTCGACTTCGTGTTTCACACCGACGCGGCACAGTCGGTCGGCAAGGTCGGCATGAACGTGACCGAGTTGAACGTCGATCTGCTGACCGTCGCCGGGCACAAGCTGTACGCCCCGAAGGGGGTCGGTGCGCTGTTCGTGCGGAGCGGGGTCAAGCTGGAACCGCTCGTTCACGGGGCGGGTCACGAAGCCGGCCGGCGGGCGGGCACCGAGAACACGCCGTACCTCGTCGGGCTGGGTCTCGCGGCCGAGTTGTGCGCCCACGCACTTCCCGGCGAAGCCGACCGCCTCCGTTCACTCCGAGATCGCCTTCACACCGCCCTCGGGGATCGCGTGGTGTTGAACGGCCATCCGGAGTTGCGGTTGCCGAACACGCTGAACGTCAGTTTCGTTGAGCACCTGGGGCCGACGCTGCTCGCTAGCATCCCACGCATCGCCGCGAGCGTCGGGTCGGCGTGCCACGAGACCAAACCGGGCGAAGAGGCGAAGTTCAAGCCGTCGCCGGTGCTGGCCGCGATGGGCCGTGCCGAAGACGTGTGCCGCGGGGCGGTACGGCTGTCGGTCGGGCGGTGGACGACCGCCGCGGAGGTGGACGAAGCGGCCGAACTGCTGGCATCGGCGACGGCCTCCGTAAAATGACTCTTCCCTCTCCCCGTGTGCGCCCGTTGACTTCGATCAAGGACCGATATGCCTCGTGTGTTCATCGCCGACAAACTGGAAGCCGCCGGCATCGACGCCCTGACCGCCGCCGGCATCGAAGTGGATAACCGCCCCGGCCTGAAAGACGACGCCCTGCGAGAGGCTCTCCGCGCCGCCGACGCCGTGGTGGTGCGCTCGGCCACCAAGATCACCGCCGACCTGCTGACCGATCCGGGCAAGCTGAAGGCCATCGCACGGGCCGGCGCCGGCGTGGACACTATCGACGTGGAAGCCGCCACCCGCAAGGGCATCGTGGTGATGAACACGCCCGGCGGGAACACCATCTCGGCGGCCGAACACACGGTGGCGTTGATGTTCGCCCTCAGCCGGCACGTGGCCGCCGCCGACGCGAGTATGCGGATGGGCAAGTGGGACCGCAACAAGTACATGGGCACGCAGCTCACCGGCAAGACGCTCGGCGTGGTCGGCCTGGGGCGGATCGGCCGCGAGGTGGCCCAGCGGGCCATCGGCCTGGGCATGACGGTGGTGGCGTTCGACCCGTTCGTCACGCCCGCAAAGGTGACGGAGCTGGGCTTCACGGCCGTCGGCGGGGTGGACGAGATGTTGCCGAAGGTGGATTTTTTAACCGTGCATGTGCCGATGACGGGCGAGACGAAAGGGCTGATCGGGGCCGAGCAACTGGCGAAGATGAAGCGCTCCGCCCGCGTGTTGAACGTCTCCCGCGGCGGCATCTACGACGAGCAGGCGCTCGCCGATGCGCTCGCCGCCGGCACCATCGCGGGCGCCGGCATCGACGTGTTCACCACCGAACCGCCGTCGCCCGACAACCCGCTGCTGACCGCGCCGAACATCGTGCTCACCCCGCACCTCGGCGCCAGCACGCTGGAAGCCCAGGAGAACGTGGCCGTCGAGGCGGCACAACTGCTCACCGACTTCCTGCTGCGGGGTGTCGTGGCGAACGCCGTCAACATGGCCGCCCTCGACCGCACTGAACTGGAAGGGCTGCGGCAGTACGTGGAGTTGGCGCACCGGCTGGGGCAACTTCAGGCACAGATGGCGACCGGGCAAATCCGCAAGGCGGTGCTGACGTACAAGGGCGACCTGGCGTCCAAGAAGACGAAGCTGCTGACCGCCGCGTTCACCGTCGGGCTGCTCGAAAGCCGGCTGGCCCAGGGGGTGAATCTGGTGAACGCCGAAGTGGTGGCGAGGGAACGCGGCATCGAGATCGTCGAGAGCAGCAGCACCAAGAAGGGCGACTTCTCGTCGCTGGTGCAGGCCGACGTGGAGACCGACAAGCGGACGTACACCGCCGCCGCCACCCTGTTCGGCGAGCAGTACCCGCGGCTGGTGCAACTCGGGCCGTATCGGCTGGAGAGCTACCTCGACGGCACGCTGTTCGTGTTCACCCACCGCGACGTGCCGGGGCTGATCGGGTTCGTCGGGAACATCTTCGGCAACCACAACGTGAACATCGCGGCGATGACGGTGGGCCGCGCCGGCATGGCTCCGGGCGGCGACGCGATCGGCGTGCTGAACCTGGACAGCGTGCCGCCGGAGGAGGCGGTGGGGGCGGTGCGGGGGCACCCGAACGTGTCGGCCGCGACGGTCGTGAAGCTGCCGCCGATGGGCGTCGCCCCGAGCTGGCTGCGGTGGTGAAAGTGCTCTGCTCGCTCCGCGAGCGGGTTCATGAAGACCGCTCGCGGAGCGAGCAGAGCACTTCACAAAAAAAGACCGCCCGGAGTGCGGGGAACACTCCGGGCGGCGTTGGGGGTCGCACCGCAGGCGGTGTGACTATTCATCAACTTACCCGTGTGGCGGAATCGTGCCGGCTGCCGGCCGACGTTTCGACTCCGACCGCCCTCCACGCCGTCGCTACAACCGTTACACCCGCGCCAAACCGACCGGATTCCCATGAACGTGTTCGTCACCGGCGGCACCGGCCTCATCGGCCGCCGCCTCATCGCCGCCCTGCTCGCCCGCGGTGACAGCGTGGTGTCACTGTCGCGGAAGCCGGCCGAATCGCGGGCCGGGTTCACGCCGGTCGTCGGCGATCCGTCCGTTCCGGGCGAGTGGTTGACACAACTGGCCGAGTGCGACGCGGTCGTTCACCTGGCCGGCGAGCCGATTGCCGGGAAGCGGTGGAGCGCCGAGTACCTGGCGCGGATGAAAGCGAGCCGCGTGGACAGCACGAAACTGATCGCCGACACGCTGGCGAACGGCGGGCCGCGCGTGTTCGTGAGCGGGTCGGCGGTCGGCATCTACGGCGCGAACACCGGCGACGTGGTCGTCACCGAATCCTCGCCACCCGCGAACGACGTGCTGGGCGAGATGTGCGTGGCGTGGGAAGCCGCCGCCGACTCCGCACGAGCCGCCGGCGTGCGGGTGGTCCACCCGCGGATCGGTATCGTGTTCGACCCCGACGGCGGGGCGCTGCCGCAGATGGCGATGCCGTTCAAGCTGTTCGTCGGCGGGAAGATCGGCAGCGGCAGGCAGTGGCTGCCGTGGGTGCATCACGCCGACATGACGGCCCTGCTGCTGTTCATACTCGACACGCCGGCGCTCAGCGGGCCGGTGAACGCCTGCGGGCCGAACCCGGTGACGAACGCCGAGTTCAGCCGCGAGTTGGCGAAGGTGCTGAAGCGGCCGAACCTGTTCCCGGCGCCGGTGTTCATGCTGAAGCTGGTGCTCGGCGGCGTGGCCGAAGTGGTCGCCGGCGGGCAGAAGGCACTGCCGGAGAAGCTGACGGCCGCGGGCTTCCGGTGGGGGTCTCCGGGTGTGGGCGAGGCACTCCGGACCCTGTTTCACTCACCGACCGGGACGTCGAAGTAGCGAGTCAACTTGTCCCGCTCGATCTTGAGTTTACCCCTGGCGAACGGCTGTCGCCGCTCCGCCGCTCCGGCCCAGTCTGGTAGGGCGGGTCGAGCGGCCGGGGCAACAAGTGGCTTCTCCGGGTGTGGGGTGGCTGTTGGACAGCGGCGGCCGGCCGCGGGGGCCCGCCCGGCGGTCGGGCGCGGGGGGGCGGGGCGCGCGGGGGGGGGGGGCGC
>JANNVG010000340.1:0-7199 GCA_031414395.1 Fimbriiglobus sp. | reverse complement strand
CGCTTCAGTTGCCGAGAAAAGCATCTGCGGAATGACCAAACAGCCCCTCCAATTGAACACCCCCTCTCCCCTGGGAGAGGGGGCCGGGGGGTGAGGTCCAAACTCGACCGGATTCCCCCATCATGTCCGACCTCGTGCAATATCACCTTCACGGCCCGGCGGCGGTGGTCACCCTCCATCGCCCGGACAAGCGCAACGCCCTCAGCCGGGCGCTCATCGCCGCGCTCACGGCCGCGTTTCAACGAGCCGCGACCGACCCCGCCGCGAGGTGTGTGATCCTCACCGGCAGCGGGCCGGCGTTCTGTGCGGGCATGGACCTGGACGAACTCCGGGGCACCATCGAGAACGCGACCGAAGCCGAACTGGTGTGGGACGACGCGGCGAAATTGTCGGCCCTGTACTCGCTCGTCTACGAGTTGCCGAAGCCGACCATTGCCGCGGTGAACGGCACGGCGGTGGCGGGCGGGGCCGGACTGATGACCGTGTGCGATTTGGCCGTGAGCGTGCCGACGGCGAAGTTCGGTTATCCCGAGGTGCGGCGGGGGCTGGTGGCGGCGATGGTGTTGCCGCACTTGCTCCGGCATGTGGGCGAACGCGCCGCCCGCTGGATGCTGCTCAGCGGCGAGTTGATCGACGCGACCGAGGCGAAGCGGGTGGGATTGGTAAACGAAGTGGTGGAGCCGACCGAGTTGATGCCGACGGCGCTCCGGTGGGCCGGAGCGTGTGCCGAAGGCGGGCCGACGGCGCTGGCGACGACGAAGGAGCTGCTCCGGCGGTGTTCGGTTCAAGCGGTGCCGGTGGCGGAGTTGGCACACGCCAGCGCCGAACCGCGGTTGACCGACGAGTGCAAGGGTGGCCTGCGGGCGTTCTTCGAGAAGCGAGCCGCCCCGTGGGTGTGACCCCGCGTTGACGCCTCACACGGGCGCCGCGACTTCATTCGTCATCCACTCCGCCACTTGCCGGAACACCTCGTCGGGCTGGGCGAACAGCAGGAAGTGCGTGCCGGTCGGGTCGCGGCACACGGTCACGTCGGCACCGGCCGTGCGGAGCGCATCAACTCCCTTCTCCACGTGCTTCAATTTTACGTGCCGGTCGGCGTCGCCGTGGATCACCAGCACCCGCCGGCCGGTCAGCGCGTCGTGGTTCAACACCGCCGGTTCCATCGTCGGCGAGACGAAGACCAGCCCGGCGAACACATCCGGCAGTGCCACCGCCGCCCGCCCCACGCCCGCCCCGCCCTGGCTCAGACCCATCAGCCACGTCCGCCCGGCGTCGATCTCGGCGAAGTGTTCCAGCGCGTATCGCACCGCCCGTTCGACGCACCCGGCCGCGTGCGGGTGTTCCCAGTTGCCGTACCCGAAGCTCGGGCACACGAGCACGCACCGGGCGTCGTCGGCCAGCCGCCGGAGCAGGTGCGGGTAGAGCAGCGCGTTCCCGCCGTGCCCGTGCAGGAACACCAGCAGGCCGAGGCGTTCGCCCTCACCCGCTTCGGGGCGGTACGCGAACAGGTGGCCGGGGTCGGGGTTCAACACACGCCCCCACACGGCGAGCGGCAGGGCCGGCGGGACCACGCGGCTCTCGTGGCTCTCCTTCAGTTCATCCAGGTGGTGCCGCACGGTGTCGCGGATGAGCCGGCGCTCGTCGCCCCGGATGCGGAAGTCGAACCGCGTGGCGATGAGCGTGCCGAGCCAGAGCCAGTCGGGTTCGCTCATCAGCACCATTTGCAGGCGGTGGAGGAAGAGCGGGCCGAGGAACACCGACCGCAGGCCGGGCGTGTCCGAGCGGAAGTTGGCTTGTGTGAACAGGAGGAACGGGACGACGACCCACGGCCACAAGAGGCCGGTGAAGAAGAGGAAGAGAGTGCCCGCGACCGCGTACCCGAGGGTCGCTCGGGACAACCCGAACGGCGGGACCGGGTACACGGCGGTCCAAGCTGTCCCGTTGAATGCATATCGCGGAGTCATCCAGTCCGAGATCACCGAACCGGCGACAGCGGAGAGTACACACGTCCAGATCGCCGCCGCCAACACGCCCACCGCCCGACCGTGCCACGTGCGGGCGGTGAACACCAGCAGCGGGGCGAACACGACCGCCGCCAGGCGGAGGCCCCACACGGCGACGACATCCAGCAGCGTGCGAAGGCGCATGGCACTCCGAGGCGCGGGGGAGGTGCGGCGGCGGCGAGTAAAGAGGTTACTCGGGCGGGGTGAGCTGAACTTGCCGCCACATCCCACGGAACGACTCCTGCACGAACGGGTTCAACTGCTCGGCGAGTTCCAGCGGCAGGTCGAGGGTGCGGATCATCTCCTGCACGTCGGCCAAGTCCTTCAGCCGCCACGGTGCCATCCCCGAGGTGAGTTTGAGTTCGACGAGGGTGGCCAGCTTCAGGCACTTCACCCCACCGACCACGGCCGCCGCGTCCGCCGGGTCGGGAAAGGCCACCGGCTTCGGCTTCCCGTCGCCGGGGTAATCACCTGTGACGATGAATTCGATCCGCACCCCCGTCTGGGTGTCGCGGAGGTTCTTGCTCGCCTCGAACGGGGGGACGTATCCCAGCCCGCGGAGCGCCTTGTGGATGACCTCCAGTCCGGCCTTGTTCACCAGGATGTCCACGTCCTCGGTGAACCGGCGGTAGCCGTGAAAGAACAAGGCCATGCCCCCGGCGACGGCATACGGCACGCCGAGTTCGTCCAACCGCTGGGTGATTCGGTCCAGCGAGCGGAAGACGCCGTTCTCTTTGTCGAAGTGCATGCTCCCCTCCCGGAGTGCCCACCGCGGGTCCGCGTTCAGCCGCTGTTCGTAGGTGGTCGCCAGTGCGGTCATGGCGACATTGTACCGCCCTCGCCGCGGCCGGCGAATCATGAGAACCGCCGATTGTGAAGGCGTGCGGCCTTGTTCCTTCACACGCGGTGTGTTCCACTCCGTCCTCTTCCCCCCGGCTCGGAGGTGCGGCATGAAACGGTACGGACTCATCCTGTTGGCGGTGGCGGCGGTCGGCGGCGTGGCGGTGCTGTTCGCGGCGAGGGCGGACAAGGTGCCGGAAGCGACGACGACCAGTTCAGTCGCCCCCAAGTTCGAGATCGACGACACGGCCAAGAAGAACCCGTGGACCGGGCTGACGCCCAACTGGACGCCCGAACAGTTCCAGTTCGCGGTGGTGGCCGACCGCACCGGCGGGCACCGCAAGGGGGTGTTCAGCAAGGCGGTGCAGCAGATCAACCTGATGCACCCGGAGTTCGTCATGAGCGTGGGCGACCTGATCGAGGGGTCGCCCGTGGCCGACACCAACCGCAAGCAGTGGGACGAGTTCGACATCTACGCCAAGCAGTTCAAGATGCCGTTCTTCTACTGCATGGGCAACCACGACGCCCAGAGCATTGTGAAGCAGGACGTGTGGGGCGAGCGGCTCGGCCGCAAGTACTACCACTTCGCGTACAAGAACTGCCTGTTCGTGATCCTGAACGACATGGACTACGAGGCCGACGACCCGATGGACGCGCCCAAGCAGGTGCGGGGTCTGCGGGTGGGCAAGCGGCAGCGGGAGTACCTGGAGGCGGCGCTGAAGCAGTACCCGAACGCGCCGCACACGTTCGTCTTCACCCACCACCCGATTTGGAATGAGAAGGATCAGGAAGCCGCCGGCTGGGCCGGGTGCGAAGCGCTGCTGAAAGGCCGCAAGCACTGGGTGTTCTGCGGGCACGTCCACACGTACCGCAAGTACCTCCGCAACGGCACCACGTACTACCAGCTCGCCACCACCGGCGGCAGCAGCGCCCTGCGGGGCATCGAGTACGGCGAGTTCGACCAGATCGGGTGGGTGACGATGACGAAGGACGGGCCGACCCTGGCGAACGTGTCGCTCGACGGCATCTTCAAAGACGACCTGAAGCCGTTCGCCACCGAAGAGGCGGGGAACGAGATCGCCCGCGACGCCTTCCCGAGCGTGACCGGCAGCGTGAAGGTGGACGGCAAGCCGGCGACCGGGTGGGTGGTGGCCCTGAACAACGTGGACGACGAGGAGTTCGTGTCCACCGTGTCCGCGCGGGTGAAGGCGGACGGCACGTTCGCCGTGTACGGCCGCCGCGGGGTGCCGGTGAAGGCGGGCAAGTATTTCGTCACGTTCGAGCCGGCCGCGAGCCTGATCGACGACCCGGCCGCGGACAAGACGCTCAACCCGGTGCCGGACAAGTACCGCAAGCTGCGGACCACCCCGCTGAGCGTGACGGTGAAGGACGGCGGGCCGAACCAGTTCGACCTGGACGTGAAGGAGTGAGGCGAGCCGTTGGAACCGGGAACGGAGTGACCGGGTGGGGATAAGTCTCACCCGGTCACTCCGTTCCCGGTTCCAAGCGGTTCGCGGCGGGGCTTGTCTCGCTCCGCTCGACTTCGGCCCGCCCTACAGAGTCACGCCCCGATGACGGCCAGGACCGCATCCTTGCCGATGCGGGTGACGAAGTCGCCGAACCCCTCGCCCGCCTGCCGGTCGGCCTTGTACACGGCCAGCACCTTCTTCAGCCGCGGCAGCAGTTGGTCCTTCGGCACCAGGTCTTGCAGCTCGTAGCTCAGGCGGTCGCCCTCGATCCGCCCGCCGACGTACAGGGTGTACTTGTCCCCGCTCCGGCCGACGATGCCCACGTCCGAGTTGTACGGGCGGGCGCACCCGTTCGGGCACCCGGTCATGCGGAGTGACAACGGGGTGTCACCGAGGCCCATGCCGGCGAGATCCTTCTCGAACTCGTCCACCAGGGTGGGCAGGAACCGCTCGCTCTCGCTCAGCGCCAGCGGGCACGTCGGAATCGCCGGGCACGCCATGCTCCACTTCTGCACCGGACTCAGCGTTTCGGGTTTGGCCACGCCGTGTTCGGCGAGGACGCGGTCCACGGTCGCCTTCTGGGCGGTCGGGATGTCTCGCAACAGCACGTCCTGTTGGGCGGTCACGCCGACCGAGCAGCGCGTCTGCTTCACCACCTCCCGCAGGCCGGTGCGCAGCCGCATGGTGCCGTCGTCCTTCACCCGCCCGTTCTCCACGCTCACCCCGTAGAACCACTTGTCGCCGCCCTGCGAATGCCAGCCGAGGTGCAAGTCAACGCCGGTGATCGGCGCGTGCTTCGGCATCACGAGCGGCGACGGGAAGTAGTCGCGGTTGAACACCTCGCGGAACTTCTCGACGCCCCAGTCGGCCATCAGGTACTTGATGCGGGCGCGCTTGCGGTCGGAGCGGTTGCCGTGGTCGCGGAACAACTTCACCACCGCCTCGGACGCGGCCACCACCTGATCCGGCTCGACGTAACACACCTCTCGCGCCAGGTGCGGGAAGGTCTCCGGCTTGCTGTTGGTCATGCCCATGCCGCCGCCGACGAGCAGGTTGTACCCGACCGGCTTGCCCTTCTCCGCGATGGCCAGGAAGCCGAGGCAGTTGGCGTAGATGTCCACGCAGTTGTCGTCGGGCATGGCGAACGCGGTCTTGAACTTCCGCGGCAGGTAGAGCTTGCCGTAGATCGGCTCGGCCACGTCCGACTCCGCCGCGGGCGTGACGCTCTCGCCGTTCAGCCAGATCTCGTGGTACGCCTGCTTGCCGGCGTGCGGGGTCAGGTGGTCGGCCACTTTGAAGCAGAGTTCGTTGTTCAGTTTCCGCACGTCGTCGGGCAGCGGGGCCGGGCAGGTCATCACGTTCCGGTTCACGTCCCCGCACGCGCTGATGGTGCTGAGCAGCGTGGCGTTGATGTCGGCAATCGTCTGCTTCAGGTTCTTCTTCAGCACGCCGTGCAGTTGGATGCTCTGCCGCGTGGTGAACCGCAGGGTGCCGTTCGCGTGCTCCCCGCAGATGTCGTCCATGCCCAGGTACTGATCCGCCGACATCACCCCGCCGGGCATCCGCAGGCGGATCATCATCATGTACGCCTTGCCCACGCCCGGCTTGTCCCGCTTCTTGCGGGCGTCGCGGTCCTCCTGCTGGTACGTACCGTGGAACTTCACGAGTTGTTTCATCGCCTCGGTGAAGTGGTCGGTGTCGGCGACCAACTCTTCGGCGAGGGTGCCACGCAGGTAGTTCGACGTGTCCTTGATGGCTTCAACGGGGGAGGGTTTCGGGGCGGTCGGTTCGGCAGACATTCCAGGCTCCGGTCGGAGAGTCAGAACTGGCATTTTACAAGGAAGCAGGACTAACCACAGAGGCACATGTGAGGGAAGCCGAGTGTCTCACGCAGAGCCGCAGAGACGCAGAGAAAACAGAGGAGAGTTCGCACCGGCTCCATTCACCCGCCCTGATCTTCTCTCTGCGTCTCTGAGGCTCTGCGTGAGGACTTGTTTTCTCCAGCACTCCGCCGCTATCGGTTATACCTGTCGCTCAGCCCGTGCCGATTCCCGCACCGCCTGCCGGCACTTCAACAATTTCCGCCCGATTCCCGATGTCTCCCTTCCGCTCCCTGGGCCGATCAATGCCGATGCCGACCCGCCCGCGTCGGCTGACGTGCCGTGACCACCAGGACCGTTCGCCGTGCCCGACACCCCGACGATCCCACCCCCACCCGTTGCCGCCCATGCCCACCCGAACCCGACCGCCCTCACCCTCGGCTTTCTTACGTTGCTCACCGACCCGTCGGGGGTGCTCGGCGGATACCTGCTGACGAACTCGTGGGGCCGGCCGCTCGAGTTCCGCCTGAGCACGGCCGTGCAGCCGAACCGCGTGCAGCAAATCCTGTACGGCCCGACGCTCACCGAGTACCTGCACGCCGAACTGATCGGCAAGACGCTGATCGAGAAGACGAGCGCACCGCCCAGCTTGATTATCACGGACAGCGTGGCGGCGCTCGCCCTGCGGACCAAGCTGAACATCCCAACCGTGGCGATCCGCCCGGACGGGTTGGAACTGAGTGCGGCCGACGTGCTGCCGATCCCGCACCCGCGGTGTTCGGCCCTGCTGCTGTACCACGCCCGGCACGCGGACGACCGGGCGGCGCTGGAAAGTGTGCTGGATCGCGTCGATCCGGCGGTGGACCTGGCCGAGCCGTTCGCCCGCATCCGCGAGGCGGTGAACGAGGCCCGGAGGATGGGGGTGACCAACCGTGCGGCCTGAACAGGAAGTTTGGGAATCCGGAAACCTACCCCCCCCGGCCCCCCCACCCCCGGGCGGGAGAGGGGGGGGTTGTGGTTTAAGACCCCCCCAACCAACCAACGCGGGGGGGGGGGGGGGGGGGGGG
>JANNVG010000339.1:0-2970 GCA_031414395.1 Fimbriiglobus sp. | reverse complement strand
TGGAACGAGTACACCGGCACGACGTTCGGGTGTTGCAGCTTGGCCAGCTTCTGGCACTCGCCGGACAGCAGCTCGCCCACCTTCAGCACCACCGTCCGCCCGCCCATGCCCGGCTGCTTGGCCAGGAACACCCGCCCCATGCCGCCGCGGCCGAGTTCGCTCACCACCTCGAACCCGCCGAACTCCTCGCCCGGTTGCGGGTAGGCGGTCGCCCGGCGGTACGGGGTGGGGGTGTGGCCCAGGTTGGCGGTGTCGGCGTCCACGGCCGACGCGGCGGCGGGAACGGCGGACGGCCGGTTCACCTGCATGGTCGGGCTGTAGTCGGCGTCGCGGGCCATCGGGGGTACTCAGCAGGGGGTGAACGGGGTGGGGAGTGTCCGGCGGTTACCACATCCAGGCGTAGTAGTCCTGGGCGTAGGTGATCCAGTCGAACATGCCGCCGCCCGACGGAGCCCGCGCCGGGTCGGTGCCCACCGCCGGGTCGCTCGGGGCGGTCAGCCCGATCGGGTCGGTGAGGGTGTCCATCCGCAGGGTGACGCTCAGCGAGGCTGTGGAGGTCGAGTAGGCCGCCCGCAGGCGGACGGTGTACTCGCCGGGCGTGAGCAGCACCGCCGTGCCGAACTCCACGTCGGGCCTGCCGAGTACCGAATGCACCTTCGTGCCGGCCGCGTCGAACACCTCCAGGTACACGGACGACGGGCTGCCCCCGCCGAGCACGCTGCTGGACATCTGGAAGGTGAACACCTGCGTCTGCTTCACCACCAGCGTGCCGAACGCCTGCGGCTGCTGGGCCGAGATGGTCCGCGTATCGGTGACGGCGTAGTTCACCGCGCGGGTGGCGAAGTAGGCCGTCAGCTCGTAGTCGCGGTCCGAGAAGAAGGTGTTCGACTTGACGGCGATGTAATAGGTGCCGCCGCCGGGCACGTTCCGCACCTGGTACGTCTGGCGGGAGTGGCTGTACGTCAGCTCCTCCGTCGCCACCAGCTTGCCGGCGCTGTCGAAGATCTCCGCCTGCGCCGCCAGCCCCCCGGTGTTCTGCCCGGCCTTGTACGACGCCACCTGCACGGTCAGCGTGGTCGTCTGTCCGGCCGGCAGGGTCGGGGCCGTCACCTTATACACGTCCACGTCCGACCAACTCTCGATCTGCCCGTGCGTGCGGTACAGCGCCTGGGCGGTCGTGCCGGCCACTTTCGGCAGCGTGGTGGCGGTGGTGATCGTCTCGTTCTTCAGCCCGTCGACGGCGATGGTGGGGGCGGCCGGCTTGCCGGGGTCGCCGGCGGCCGGGTCGAACTCCACCCGTAGTTCGTACCCGCCGATGCGGTACGCCGACCCGGACGGGGCGGACACGCGAACCGTGTACTTGGTGGAACTGCGGAGGCCGGTGAGCGTCACCTCGCGGTTCTCGCCGGACGCCGCGTCACCGGACGCCACCACCTTGCCGTTCGAGTCGAGCACCTCCACCCGCCCGGCCAGCAGGCTGACGCCCGCCGTGGTCAGCTTCACCTTCACCCCGTTCGGGATTTGCGCCGGGGTGGTGAAGGCGAACCGGTCGGCATCGCTCGCGGTGGTCAGGTCGCCGCGGGCGAACAGCGTGGTGGTGCCGGGAATCGCCGGCAGGGTGGCCGTCGTCCCCTCGGTGGCGTCGTTCGCCCGGCTGCCGTACAAACCCCGCACGCCCGCCACGTCGGCCGCCGACAGGGCCGTCCGTTTGCCCTGGTAGATCTCGCTCATCACCGACGTACTGTCGGGAGAGTTGCCCAAGCCGATGGCGTGCCCCACCTCTTGCAGCACGACCGTGTACACGTCGTACTTGTCGGCGGCCGTGGTCGTGTTGAACTGGAAGTTCGAGTTGAACACGATGTCGCCGGCGCGGGTCTCGGACGTGTATCCCGGCGGGGTGGTGATGGCCAGCACGTTTTGGTCGAGCGGGCGGGCGGAGATGCGGATGTCGCCGAACCGCGTGTCCCCTTGGAGCCGGCCGGCCGTGCCGATCTCCTGCCCGCCGTCGCTCACAACGCCGAAGTTCAGGTTGCTGACGGCCGACCACGTCTGGAACGCCCGCAGGATTTCCCCCTGCCACGCGGCCGGCGTCAGCCCGTTGGCCGCGAGGGTGGCGTGCAGGGTGCTCTTCACCCCGTCCACCGGCGTGCCGTCGGGCACGAAGCTGACGGTCACGGTCGGCGACAGCCACGGCAGGCCGAAGTTGGCCGGCACGGTGCGGTCTTCGACCCGTTCGACTTGCAGTTTGGGCGTCGCGGTCATCGCGCTCTCCGTTCTGAATGAGCCGTCGGCCGGGGAAACGGCCGACGGGCTGGGGGGTGGGAAACCGACTCCGACTTCAATCCGTCGCACGGGCGGTGTAGGGCGGGCGAGCTGACGCTTCGTCGGCGACCCCCGCCATCCCTGACTCTTGTAGCCGGCCTCTGTGAGGCCGGTCCGACCGGGGTCACAGACCCCGGCTACAGCCGGACACCAACGCCGCTCGGCTTCACTCCGTCGCCCCGAGCGACTTCAACAGCTTGGTCAGTTCCAGCAGGCGGTCGAACTCGCCCCGCCCGCGGAGCGGGTCGAGGTCGCCGTCGGTCGGCAGGTGCTCGTACCCGAACCCGCCGGTGAGGGCGGCCGACAGGTGCTTGAGGGCGAGCGGGGCGTACTTGGCGTCGGCCTTCGCCGCCAGGGCGTACACGCACGCCACCCGGTAGCGAATCGGCGGGGCGGTGCTCAGTTCGGCGGCGCGGTCGGCATCAGCCACTGCCTCGGCCGTCTTCCCGCAGCGGGCCAGGTACACGGCCCGGCTGACGAACGCGAGCGGGGCGTGCGGGGTGCGGTCGAGCAGGCGGGAGAGCGTGTCCACGGCGTCGGCCGGCTTGTTCAGCACTTCGGCCTGTACGTAGGCCTCGTGTTCAAGGGCGGCGGTACTCAGCGGGTCGAGGTCGGCGGCGGCGCGGAAGTCGTCGAGTGCGGCCTTCG
>JANNVG010000338.1:0-3748 GCA_031414395.1 Fimbriiglobus sp. | reverse complement strand
CGGTCACTCCGTTCCCGGTTCCACTACCATGTCTCGCATGAACGCCATCATTCTCGCCGCCGGCAAAGGCACCCGCCTCCGCCCGTACACGAACGACACCCCGAAGCCGCTGCTGCCCGTGCAGGGCCGGCCGATCCTCGACTGGATCGTCGGCGCACTCCCGCCCGTCGATCGGCTGATCGTGGTGGTGAACTATCTGGCCGATCACATCGAAGGCTACTTGAAGTCGCAGACGCATGTGCGGAACTGGACGACCGTCCGCCAGACGGAACCCCGCGGCACCGGCGACGCCCTCATGGCGTGCAAGGGGCACACAACTTCTGATCACGTCATGGTGCTGAACGGCGACGACCTGATCGGCCGGGCCGACCTGGCCGCACTCGCCGCCGTCCCCGCCGGCATCCTCGTTCACACGGTGGACAAGCCGGACGCCTTCGGCATCGTCTTCCCGAACGCCGACGGCACGCTGAAGGAGATCATCGAGAAACCGAAGGGGTTGCACGCTCCGCAGCTCGCCAACATCGGCGGATACGTGTTCCCCAAGAGTGTGTTCGACCTGACGCTGACGCTCTCCGAACGCGGCGAGTACGAGATCACCGAAGCGGTGGCGAAGCTCGCGGCGAAGGCACCGTTCCACGTCGTGCGGTCGAACTACTGGCTGCCCATCGGCGACATCGACCAGTGGTGTTGGAGCCAACTGAAGGACGTGTCGCCGGTGAGGTGAACCCGCCTCCGGGTCACTTCTTGGCGGGCGGGGTGACGGTCAGCCACACGTCGGGCGTAGTTCGCTCGTAGGTCGGCAGGGCGGCGGTCGCGTGCCGCTTGAACGTGTCGTCGCCCGTCTTTCCCACGCCGAGGCGGATCGGCCCGCCCGCACTCGCCTTCGTTGCCGTCAGCCGCAGCGTCACCGTCTTCCCGTCCGGCTTGGCCACGGCCAGCACGCTCGCCGTCACGCCGTCGGGCAACCCCTCCGCGAACGCGGTCACATCGCCGGTGAACCCGTTCTTCTTGGCGAACGTGATCGGCACGTCGAGCGGCGTACCCACCACCACCGTGAACCGATCCGCCGCCACGGTGGCGGTCACGTCCGGCGCGGCGGCCGTCACCCGCAGGCGGAACACGTGCCGCGGGCCGGCCGACTTGAACAGGTCGCGGACTTCGATCTTGCACGCGCCCGCTTTCGCCGCACTGAACACGGCGTCGATGTTCCCGCCGAGCGTGGCCGGCTCCGCCTTCACCAGTTGCTTGCCGGTCGAGTCGGTCACGGTCAGCACCGGCGTGAGCGACAGCCCGAGCGACGCCGATTCCACCTGCACCGCCACCGGCTTGCCCGCTTCGACGACAACCGGGACGACGACGGCGGCGCCGGCCTTCTCCACCCGCCCGGTGAGTGTGAAGGGCAGTGACAGTGAGGTGTCAGTGGGAGCGGTGTCGAAGCACGGGTGCGGCTCGCGGGTGACGGCGAACGGGCGGGCGATGCCGAACGTGGTGGCCGTCTTGTCCAGCGTCACCGTCTTTGCCTTCAGGTTCCACCCGGAGACGGCGAGCGCGGCCTCCTTTCCCTTTTCCACCGCCAGCGGGGTGACGAAATCGACGTACTCGTCGGTGGTGAGCGTCAGCCGGTAGACGCACGCCGGCGACCCGAAGTGGCGGATGCTGCTGTCGGGCGTGGCCGGGAAGCCGAAGACGCGGACGACGAACGTGCCGTCGGCCGGGGCGGTGTACGCCAACTCCGGGTCCAGCCCGCGGGCGTCGTGGTTCTGCTCGACGATGGTGCCGTTGGAGGAGGTCACTTGCAACACGGCATCGATGGGGGAATGGAGGGTGCGATGGGCTTCGAGCGAGGCGACGAGCGTCTGCCCCTTCTTCAGCTTCACGGCGAAGCAGTCCACGTCGCCGCCCTTGCCCAGTTCGCCGTTCACCACCTTCGGCACGTCGATCACGGCGGCGGACTTGGCGTCGTCGTTCGGCTCGGCTTCGGTCGCCTCGGACAACCCGCCGACGACGAACGGCCGCAGGTCGCTCGCGCCGGTGTCGTCGTGGAACCGCAGCCACACGGGGCCGGGCGGGGTGTCGGCGGCGGGCGTCACCAGGAACTTGCCCTTCTCCTTGTCGGTCGCCACGCTCACGCCCGGCGTGTCGCACCACGCCTTCGCCGGCCACTGGTCGAACGAGCCGGCGGCGACGAGGGTGGTGGTCGCGCCCCGCGGCCCGCCGGCGGGGGTGAGGATGCTGACCCGCGGCGGGGCGGCGAGGGATCCGCCGCCGAGGGCGGCGAGCACGCAGAGGGCGAGCAGGTGCGGTTTCATGCCGAGTTCGGAAGGTGAGTGCTAGGGGGAAGCGGGAGCGCGGGCGTCACATGCCGGATTGCACTGGCCTGTTGTTGTAGCCGGCCTCTGCGAGGCCGGTCTGTTGTTGTAGCCGGCCTCTGTGAGGCCGGTCTGTTGTTGTAGCCGGCCTCTGTGAGGCCGGTCGGACCGGGGTCATAGACCCCGGCTACAAAAGACCGGGGTCACAGACCCCGGCTACAAAAGAAGATCAACGCACCCCGGTATCACCTACTTCCCGTTGCCCTTCGCCTTCAGGTCCGCGGCGGCGCGGGTGCGGGCGTCGAGGGCCACCGCCTCGCCGTCCGCCAGCCCGTCGAGCACCTGCACGTGCTGCTCGTTCTCGTCGCCCGTCTGCACCTCCGCCCGCTCCACCCGCCGCCCGCGGACGGCGTACACCACCTTCTTGCCGTCCACCTCGGCCACCGCACTCACCGGCACCATCAGGGCGTCGGGCACCTTCCGCACCAGGATCCTCACCTCCGCCGACATGCCCGGCTTCAACCCGGCGTCGGTCGGCACGTGGTCCAGGTTGATGTGCGTCTCGTAGGCCTTGATCTTGCTCCCCCAGTAGCCGTCGTTCTGCCCGACGGTGCCCACCTTGGCCACGGTGCCGGTGAGCGGGCGGTCGCGGATCGCCTCCAGCCGCAGGTCGGCCGCCTGCCCCGCCTGCACCTTCTTCACGTGGCTCTCGTGCACCTTCATGTTCACCCGCATCTTGCTGAAGTCGGGCAGGCTGAAGATGGGCTGTTGATATTGCAGTGTGGCACCGGGACGGATCATGCCGGCCTCGCCGTACCACCGCCGGCTGCTGTAGATGACCATGCCGTCGGCGGGGGCCTTGATGGTACACTGGTCGATCTGCTTCTGCAGGCGGGCGACGGTCTCCTTCTCGATGTCGCGGGTGCTGCGGGCGTTCGCCAGCGTGTCGTCGGCCTTCTGCACCAGGCTCTTCTGCGTCTCTTTGGTGCGGTCCAGTTCGGCCAGGGCGTCGGTCGCCTCGAAGCTCAGCTTCGTCTCCTGCTCGTCGCGGGTGAACTTCTCCAGCACCTTCAGCTCGCTCTCGGCGCTCTGCACCTTGAACTCCTTCTCCTGCACGCCCAGCTCGCGGCTCCGCACCGCCCCCAGGTCGCCGAACCCCCGCCGCACCTGCTTGCGGGTGAAGTCCAGTTCGTCCTTCGCCTCCACCAACTCCCGCTTGGTCAACTCCAACGCCCCTTGCAGCTTCTTGAACTCCTTCGTGTACTCGCCCTCGCTGTCGGTGTACTTCTTCTGCGCGATCTCCGCCAGTTTCAGCGTCTTGATCGCCTTGCCGGTCTCCGACTTCTCCTTGATCTTCGCCTGCGTCAGCTCGCTCTCGCTCGCCTTCACCAGACTCTCCGCCTTCTGCAACTCCACCCGCTGTTTGTTCAGCAGCTTGG
>JANNVG010000337.1:0-1829 GCA_031414395.1 Fimbriiglobus sp. | reverse complement strand
CACCGGGCGGCGTCAGCCTGTTGGGTCAAAACACCCCTGGCGGCTCCCGCCGCCGGTTCACCGTTTCGGCCTGGTCCGGATGTCGAAAAGGCCGAAGATTTCGTCCTCGCTCAGGCCCATCGCCGCCGGCTTCTCGGCGTTCGCAATCAGCTCGTTGAACATCGCCCGCTTCGCCTCCAGGATGCTGGCGATGCGGGTTTCAATCGTGTTCTCCGCCAGGAACCGCGTGACCGTCACCGGGTAGCGCTGCCCGATGCGGTGGGCCCGGTTGATGGCCTGGTCCTCGACGGCCGGGTTCCACCAGCGGTCGAACAGGAACACATAATTCGTGAACTGCAAGTTCAGCCCGACGCTCCCGCTGCCGTAGCTCATGAGCAATACACGCCGGTCGGGGTTGTCCTTGAACTCGTCCAGAATCGGCGTCCGCTCGTTCTGCGGGATGCGGCCGTGGTACTGCAACGGGTGGTGTTCCGGCATCGCGTCGGCGATGAGCTGGAGCGGCTCGACCCACTGGCTGAAGATGATCGCCTTCCGCCCGTTCGCCGCCACCTCCTCCATGTCGGTGAGCAGTTGCTGGAGTTTGGCGCTGTCGCCGGTGAGCGGGTCGAAGTTGCAAATCTGCTTCAGCCGCATGACCAACTGGAACACGTGCTGCACGCTCAGCGTGTCGCCCAGTTCGTTCAGTTGGATCACGCCGTCGTTCTCGGCCCGCTCGTACGCGTGCTGTTGCGCCGGCGTCAGTTCCAGGTTCAGGTCGCGGAAGATCCGCGGGGGCATGTCGGACTGCACCACGTCCTTCGTCCGCCGCAGGATGCAATCCGACGTGAGCTGCGCCACCCGCTTGGCCGGGGTGTCGCGCGGGATGCGGCCCGGATCGACGAACGCGAAGATGTTCACCAAGTCGTCGACGGAGTTCTCGATCGGCGTGCCGGTGAGCGCCCAACTGCGGGCGCGGTGCAACCCGCACACGGCCAGGGCCGTCTTCGAGTCGGCGTTCTTGATCCGCTGCGCCTCGTCGATCACCACCACGTCGAAGAACACGTTCGGGTCGGCGGCCATGTCGGCGTCGCGGGTGAGCGACTCGTAGTTGACGATCTTGACCGGACAGTTGGACACCTTCCACGCGATCCGCCGCTGGTCCGGGTCGGTCGGGAACACCTCGAACGGCACGTCGGGCGCCCACATCTTCAGCTCGCGGCACCAGTTGTGAACGAGCGGCTTCGGGCACACGATGAGCGCGTGGCGGATCATGCCCTGGTGGAACAGCAACCTTAACGAAAGTAACGCCTGAGCCGTTTTTCCCAGTCCCATTTCGTCGGCGAGGAGTGCGGCGTGACGGGGGAGGAAGAACGCGATGCCTTCGAGCTGGTACGGGAACGGCTCGAACGGCACCTCCATTTGGCGACCGTCGAACAGGCCGTCGAGCGGCGGCTGGAGGAGGTACAGCAGCCGGTCTTTCATCAGCACCGTGTCGGCGGTCGGGCGGGTGCGGATGCGGTTCTTCTTGGCGTCCGGCAGGGCGTCGGGCAGTGCGGGGGTGGCCGTGGGTGTGGCGGGCGGATCACCCGGCGACTCACGTCGCCGGTTCACCGGAGTCTGCGGCGGGCGGTCCAACTCCGGCGGCGGGGCGGGGAACTTCCACCCCTCGGTGTGAACGACCATCTCCAGCCGGCCGAGCGACCGCACCCATGGCGCCTGGTTGAGCAGTCGCCCCTCGCGGACGTTCGCCGTCAGCGCCGCCTCGAACCGCGGGAACGGCAGGGCGTGCGGCGTGGCGAGCAGGTCGAGAGGCTCTTCCAAACCTACCCCCCCCCCCCCCCCCCCCCCCG
>JANNVG010000336.1:0-10419 GCA_031414395.1 Fimbriiglobus sp. | reverse complement strand
CCGACGGTCACCCTCACCCTCGATCCCCCCGTCGGCGTGGACCCGACGCCGGTGACGGTCACCGTGCCCATCCACGACCCCGGCACCCTCCCGCCGGTGCCCCCCGTCCCCCCGCCGTCCGTGCTGCCCGAGGTGTGGGTGTCGGGTTCCCTCGACGGCGAAGAGCGTGCCGACGGCCTCCGCCCGGTCGTGTTCCAACTCTCCCGCACCAACCCGAGCGCCCCCTACACCGCCCCCGCGCTGACAGTGTCATTCAGCCTGAGCGGCACGGCGACGGTGGGCACCGACTACTCCACGCCGTCCACCTACACCGCCACGTTCGCACCGGGTGAGTTGACAACGTGGGTGTCGCTGGGCGTGTTGACGGACGAACTGAACGAGGAGTACGAGTCTACCATTCTCACCGCGATCCCCGGCGGCGGCTACACCGTCGTCAGCGGGGCGGAGTCCGGGACGGCGGACATCTACGACCCGAACACCATGCCCGCCGTGCGTGGTCTGTCGAGCGTGTCTGGCACCGTCTGGCTCGACCGCATCTTGAACGACCAGCGCGACCCGTTCACCTCGACGGGCGACGCGCCACTGGCGGACGTGCGGGTCAACCTGCTCGACGACACCGGGGGCGTCTTCCTGCGCACCTACACCGACGCCGACGGGAACTACCGCTTCCCCCGCCTGCCCGCCGGCCACTACTACGTGGAGGTGGAGGGGGACATCCTGCGGCAGTTCGTGGCGAAGGACGTGGGCGGCGACGCCACCGACAGTGACGTGGGGGCGGACGGGTGGAGCGGTGCGATCGACCTCAACGGCACCGGCGGCACCGTTCTGGACGCGGGGTTTGCGAAGCCGCCGCTCGTGGACCCCACGGTGCCGCAGATCCGAATCCACTCCCGGAACCCCCCGGCCACGGGTCAGAAGGTGGCCAAGTGGGAGAAGGCGTTCGTCGGCACTCCCAAGCCGGGCAACCCGGACCGATGCTTCCGAACGACATCAAGCTCGCCGCCCCGGACCGAAACGGGTTCGACTTCATCGACCGCGACCCGGACAACTTCCACGTTCTGGTGTACGACCCGAACGCCGGCCCGAACCCGACGGCCACCATCGAGACCACCCATCCCGACCCGACGATGGCGGGGTACGTGGACGGGGCCACCAGTGTCAGCCTGGTGCCGCTGAACGGGGCGGCGGGGTGGCTCATCTCCGACACGCAGATCCTGGTGTCGAACGACGTGGACGACGACTTCCCCCTTGCGGCGGCGGCCAACCCGAACTGGCCGGGGAACCCGGTGCCCGTGCCCAAGGCGGGGGGCATCGGGGGCGACGACGAACCGGCCGACCACACCGCAACCAAGAACCGGAAGCGGATGGGAGATGGGGAGTACAACTTCCCGGTAGGCGACCGTACGCACATCGTCGCCCTCGGCGGGCAGGTGAAGGTGAAGTACGGCAACTTGGAGGACGTGCAGGACGTGAAGGTGAAGCGGACGGTGCTGGTGCATGTGAACATCATGCGGACGGGGACGGACGGGCCACCGGCGGTGGCGGAGGCGGCGGTGCTACAGGACATGAAGGTGGCCCGCGAGGTGTATGCCCAGGTCGGGCTGGACATGCGGTTCTCCGACCTCCCTATCCAAGTGACTCCGCCGCCCCATGAGACGTGGCGGATGCCACCGAACGGTCCAGAGGTGTCCAACCCGCCCGCAGGGGCCAACCTTCACACGCCCGGCGACCGGCCGAGCCTGGAGACGGCCGGCATGGACGAGGTACCCGGGCCGCCGGGTACGACGAATCAGGGGAGAATGTGGCACCAGATCACCAGCGAGGAGGCCGCGCTGCTCGGCACCGTCCGCCTCCGCACCACCACCGTGGTATACAGGAAAGACGTGGAGGTGTACTACGTCCTTCGCGCGTCCGGGGGGGAAGCGGGGGGTGCCTACCTCCGCAACTTCCTGCGGCCCGAAAACCAGAACCTGGCCGACAGCGTGGTGATGGCCACGAAGGTCATGGACGATGGCGGGGAGACGGAGCGGCCTTTGCCCACGATCCTGGCACACGAGGTCATGCACGTCCTCGAAAACGCGCCCAACTACGCGGACACTCACGACACCACACACTACCCGTACTACGATGATGTGCCGAGGGGGCCGGAGCGGACGAACCTGATGGTGACGGGTAGCGCCATGATCCGTGGGGGAGAGGGGTTCGTGCTGAGCGATGAGGGCCTCATGCAACCAAGGGACGACGGCAGCGGCAAGCACAAGGTGTTCCAGACCGGGTCGGGCGTGTTCGACTCCCGCCGCCTGACCCGCCAGCAGGAGCGGGGCTTCACCTTCAAGTACGGCACAGCAACCATCGTTCTTCCCGGCCTGCTGAACGGCCGCCCAGAAATGCTGACCACGTAGGGACCGTGATGCGACAGACCCCAGCATCCGCCCGATCCCTCCGTTGGATCGCGGTGATCGCACTCTGCGGTGCGGTTCCCGTCGCCGCGCAAGCCCAGACGCCGGACCCGCCCAAGTTGGACCAGGGGCGGCTGACGTACATCTACGCCGTGTTCGCTGCGGGCAACTCCAAGTTCGAGTGGGGCAGGTTGGCGAAGGACGCGGAGGAGGTGCTGCCGTACGTCGAGAACATCCTGGCCGACCCAGAAAGTGGCACCCGAGCGCTCGACCGGGCGTTCATTTTCGCCAACAAGTACCTGACCAAGTACGACTGCAAGACGTTGGTCGAGCCGACGGTCGCCCACCTGAAGCACCACAACTGGGAGATCAAGGCGGAGGCAATGATGCTGCTGCGGGAAATCGGCCGCCGCGAGGACTGCCCTGCAGTGACCGTACTGCTGGATGCCGAGAGCCACTACAACCACATCGGGGCAGCGATGACCCTGGAGAAACTTGGCGGACGGCGGGAGTTGATCGCGCTCGACCTGTGGCTGAACCAAAGGGCAGCGGACGCGAAGGGAGATCGGAACGCCAAGGACACGTTCGAGTATGTGACGAAAGCCCGCGATGCGCTCCGCGAGCGGTTGGAGAAGGAGGAGAAGGTCAAGCCCGTTGAGCCGACCGACGCCGACAAGGTCGTCGCCAAGTTTGCCGACGCCGACGCGAAGGTGCGGGCGGCGGCGGTGGAGTCGCTGCGGAAGGTGGGCAGTCGGGCGGACAGCACGGCCGTCGTCGCCCTGCTGCACGACCCAGACGCGAAGGTGCGGACGGTCGCCGCCGAGTGGCTGGGGGCGGTGGGCGGGAAGCGAGAGTTGATCGCGCTGGAGATTCGCTTGCGGGAGCCGAGGGCGACGGGCGACGCGGCGTTCGACGCGGTGGCGAAGGCGAAGCGTGCGGTGGCCGAGCGTGTGGAGGCGGACGAGAAGAAGCTGAAAGCCAAAGCGCCCGACGTGAAGCCCGACAAGAAGTAGCGCACACCACCAATTCGCCCGACCCTTCACCCGCCCACCTCACGTCGCCGCCGCCGACGACGCCTACGCGGCCAACAAGAAGGTGCGCTGCGCGCTGGGCGAGGTGGTGGAGCGGGTGTAGCGGCCGATGATTCATCGCCAAGGGCACACGAGGGCACGAGAGGAAGACTGAAGAATGTTCACCGCAGAGAGCGCGGAGGACGCAGAGAGAAGACAACGGAGTTCTCGAATGAGAAGAAATGTCTTCCTCTCTTCTGTCCTTCTCCGCGCTCCCTGCGCACTCTGCGGTGAAAACTGATTTCTCTCCTGTCTTCCTCTCGTGCCCTCATGTGCCCTCGGCGGTGACACCCTGGTTCAATCCCGCACCAGCACCGCCGCCCAGTCGCCGTCGGCGGCGAACTTCAGCGTCAGCCCGCCGTCGTCCGCCCTCTCGTCGAACTTCTTGCCCCACTCGCCCGTCCGCGGGTTGTACGCCTTCACCCGCCAGTCGCCGGCCGGGATCTTCAGGTTCACCCGCCCGCCGGTCGGGGCGTACACCGCGTACCGCTTGTTCTTCTCGGCCAGCACCAGCCCGCCGTTGTCGGCGATGCCGTCGGCCGGGTCGAGCTTCCACCAGTCGAAGCTGGTGAAGAAGTCGGTCATTTTGGCGTACCCGTCGAGCATGGTCATCTTGTCGTTGCCCAGGCCGGTGATCCACCCGCCTTGCCCCGGCTCGTCGGCCCGCTCGCCGGTCGTCTGGTAGCCGCCGGCCATGCTCATCTGCCACGCCAGCGTTCGCCGCGTGTCGGCGCTGCGGGCCGGCTTCTTCTTGCCCCCGCCCCACGGGCCGGGGTAGTGGTCTTCGTACCCGTACTCCTCGTTGATCTGCGGCATCGGCCGGCCGGCCTTCGCGGCCAGTTCGCGGCCCTTCCGCATGAAGCTGTACCCGCCGGCGTCGTCCCACACTTGGTACAGGGCGAAGTCGGCCCACGCCGATTTGTAGAACGGGAAGTCGCCGCGGCCGTGGACGGAGATCAGATGGCCGCCGGTGTCGGCCTTGCGGATCAGGTCGCCGAAGTGGTTCACCCACTTCTCGTCGCGGAACAGGTGCCACTCGTTCGTCACGTCCCACATGACGTTGCTGAACCCGCCCAGCCGGGCGACGGCGTAGCGGTAGTACGCCTCCTCCGCCTTGTAGTCGGCGTACCCCTCGCCCTTCTTCTTCCCGCCGTTGAACGGGTCGACGCCCTTGTCTTGCCCGTCCAGGTGGAAGATGACCGACACGACCACGCCTTTGGTGTCGGCGTGCCGCACCAGCTTGTCGAGCTTGTCCCACATGGGGATGTTGAACCGGCTGGTGTCGAACTGCGGGTCGTCGACGCTGTCCTTGTTCTTCGCCGGCCACGGGTCGACGCGGAACTTGAAGTCTTTGCCGTCGGTCACTTGCGGCTCGAACCAGCGGTTGCCGTCCTTCGTGCGGGCGTTCAACGCCACGCGAATGCGGTTCACCTTCAGCTTGGCCAGTCGGTCGATGGCCGCGGCGATCTTGGCGTCGTCTTGCACGCCGAGCAGCCAGTATGTGGTAGTGCCGTTCCAGAAGTAGTGCTCGCCGCTGCCGGCGCGCACGAAGTGGTGCGGGGAGTCCTTGTCGACCTTCACCGGCCCGGCGTTCTTGCTCTCCTTCACAACCAGCGTACCCTTTGCCGAGACAGCTCCCATCAGTGCAGGGCCGGTGCCGGTCCAGAACTCATACTTGAAGCTGTACTCGCCGGCTTCTTTGGGCATCCACCGCGCCTTGAACACCGTGCCGTCAGCGGCGGCGCAGAACCCCGCCACCTCGATCGCGCGGTCGGCCTTGTCCGTGATCCGTAGGACCAACCGCGGGTCGGTGAACGGGTTCTGGACCAGACTCTTCTTCACGGCTACTTCGAACTCGACCGAGTCGAACCTGGACACCGTCCTCGGCTCGATGTCGAAGGAGACGTCTCCGGGCCGCAGTGGGGGTTCGGCGGCGACGGCGAACGCGGGCAGCAGCAGTGCGAGCGCGGCGAGGCGGCGCATGGGTGTCAGTTCCGTTTGGTGGACGGTTTGAGTTTGGCGAGTTTGGCCTTCAGTCGCACGACTTCCGCTTCCGCGGTAGCGAGTTTCGCCGATACGACGGTGAACTCTGCTTGCAGTTGGTCGTACTCTGCTTTCCGGATGAACTCGACGCCACGTTTCATGTCCGCCACGTCGGCCAGGAATTCACGGGCTTTTGCCTCGTAGAAATCGATGTCTTCTTGTGTCGGCTTCGGCGGCTTCCGTGCTCGTCCCATTTGCGACCCTCCGCGTGGCAACCCCCTGTATACCATCCCGACGGCCCGCACGAAAGGCGATCACCCCCATGCCGCTCCCCAAGTTACTCGTCACCCTCGGCGACGTGGCCGGCATCGGGCCGGAGGTGGTGGCGAAGGCGTGGCACCAGTTGACCGAGTACGCCCGGCCGGTGCTGGTCGGTGACGTAACCCACATGCTGCACGCCATGGACCACCTGAGCGGCATCAGCGGGTTCACCGGGTTGAAGCCGGTCGGCTGGCAGGAGTGGGCCGACGCCGACGGCATCCTCGCCGACGGCGACATCCCCATCATCAACCCGTCGGCGGCGGACCTGTCGAACGTGAAGCTCGGTGAAGTATCCGCCGAAGCGGGTCGGGCGGCCTACGACTGGCTCTGCTTCGCCATCGACGAGTGCGTGGCGGGGCGGGCCGACGGCATCGTCACCTGTCCGCTGCACAAGGAGGGGTTGCACGCGGCGGGGGTGAAGTATCCCGGTCACACGGAAATCCTCGCCGACCGCACCGGGGCGAAGAGTCACGCCATGCTCCTGTACGACGACGAGTTGCCGCTCGCGGTGGCGCACGTCACGCTGCACCAGAGCCTGCGGACCACGTTCGACGCCATTACCAAAAAGACGGTGCTGGACAAGATTCGGTTGTTGCACGACATCATCCCACGGCTCACCGGCACGCCCGCTCGCATCGGCGTGGCGGCGCTCAACCCGCACGCTTCGGACGGCGGGCTGTTCGGCAACGAAGAGGCCGACATCATCGCCCCGGCGGTGGCAGAAGCGGTAGCAGACGGCGTGAACGTCGTCGGCCCCATCGCGGCGGATGCCATCTTCCTGCCGCACAACCGGGCGCGGTTCAACGGCGTCGTGTGCATGGTCCACGACCACGGGCACATCGCCATGAAGCTGCTCGGCGGGCGGCGGGCGGTGAACGTGACGGCCGGCCTGCCCATCGTGCGGACGAGCGTGGCCCACGGCACTGCCTACGACATCGCCGGGAAGGGCGTCGCCGACGAGAGCAGCCTGCTCGCCGCCGTGCGGGTGGCGGCACGACTGGCCGAACGGAGGAAGTCGCCGTGAGTACCGACGACGACCCGGACGCCAAACCGAAATCACGGACGTGGTATCGCGTGTGCGCCACGCTCGGCATCCTCGGTGGCACGATCACGTTGTGCAGCGGGTTCGTCTTCCTCTCGGCTCCGACCGTCCTGGACAACGCCGACCAGATGTCCAGTCGCGGCACGATGAAACAACTGTCGGTCGCGGCACATGGCTACACCGACACGAACGGCCGGATGCCGGGGCCGTTCGTGGACGGCGAACTGGCCGGTCACCGCATCCCCGACGACCCGTACCGGCGGCTGAGCTGGCGTGTGGCGCTGATGCCGTACTTCGAACACGAGACATACTACAAGCAACTCAGCCTTTCCGAACCCTGGGACAGCCAGCGGAATACGGGCATCACTTCGCAGCCGATCCTCTTCTTGGCAGACCCCGCAGACGCTCGGCGTGGGAACACGATCCACACCCCGTACCGCGTGTTCCACGACAACGGCGCACTGTGGGATTCGGACCCCAAGCGCCGCATCGGTCTCGACAAAATCCCCGACGGGGCGTCGAACACTATCCTCATCGCCGAGAGTACCGTTCAGGTGCCGTGGGCGCAGTTCAACGAACACCGTTTCGACCCCGACGGGCCGCTGCCGGAGTTGGGCCGGGCGAGCCGGAACACCCTCATCCTGGCGATGGCCGACGGCAGCGTGCGGACGGTGAAGAAGGGCGTTGATCCCAATATCCTGAGAGCGGCCGTCACCCGCGAGGGCGGGGAACAACTGCCTCTCGACAAGTGACCCCACAGGATGCCTGCCATGGCCCGCGACCGTGACGACGACGACCGCGACGACCGCCGCCGCGACGACGACGACGACCGCCCGCGCCGCCGTCGGGATGACGACGACGATTACGACCGCCCGCCGCGGAAGTCCGGGTCGGGCATGAAGATCGTGCTCATCGTGCTCGGCATCGTCGGCGTCGTCGTGGTGGCACTTGGCGCCGGGCTGTTCTTCGCCGTGCAGAAGGTGCGGGAGGCGGCGGCGCGGATGCAATCGTCGAACAACCTGAAGCAACTCAGCATCGGGATGCAGAGCTACACCGACGTGAACGGCAAGCTGTCCGGCCCGTTCGTCGATCCGCCGCCCGGCGTCTCCCCGCTCCCCCCCGCCGACCGCCTGAGCTGGCGTGTCGAGATCCTGCCGTACATCGAGCAGGACAACGTGTACCGCAGCATCCAGCGGGGTCAGGCGTGGAACAGCCCGGCCAACCAGCCGTTCACCAGTCAACCGATCAAGACCTTCACCGACCCGAACGACATGGCGGACGCGAACACCCGCTTCCGCTGCTTCTACGACAACGGCGCACTCTTCTCCACCAACCCGAAAGACCGCATCGCCACGAACGCCATCCCGGACGGCGCGTCGAACACCATCATGTTCGCCGAGAGCGGCGAGCGGGTGCCGTGGGCGCAGTTCAACGAGTGGGCGTTCGACCCGGCCGCCCCGCCCCCGCCGCTCGGCCACCCCACCCGCGACACGTTCATGGTGGGCATGGCCGACGGCAGCGTGCGGGTGGTGAAGAAGACCGTCAGCCCCGCCGCCCTGAACGCCGCCATCACCCGTGCCGGGAACGACGCGCCCGGTCCCGATTTCAAGTGAGTTCCACCGACCGAGGTTCCCATGCCCCGCGACCGTGACGACCGCGACGACGATGATGACGACCGCCCGCGGCGCTCCCGCCGCCGCCGGCGTGACGACGACGACGACTTCGACCGCCCTCCGAAGAAGGGCATGGGCGGCGGCATGATCGCGCTCATCGTCGGGGGGATCGTGGTCGCGGTGTTGGCCGTGTGCGGCGGGGTCATCATTTTCGGGGTGATGCCGGCGGTGGCGAAGGCGACGGCGAAGGTGGGGGAAGCGAAGAGCCGGCTGGAGGCGTCGAACTCCCTCAAGCAGGTGAGCCTGGCACAGCACAACTTCTCCGACACCACCAACTCGTTCACCCGCCCGTTCCTGGACACGGACCAGCAGGGCAACCAGATCACCCCGCCGGCCGACCCGACGAGCCGGCTGAGCTGGCGGGTCGCCCTGCTGCCGTACCTGGGTGATGCCGACGGCCAGTCGGCGTACGGCCGGTTCAACATCCGCGAGGGGTCGAACAGCCCGACCAACGGGCCGATGAAGGACGTGCCGATCCGCGCGTACCGCCACCCTCTCGACGCCGCGGAGAACGGCGAGCCGGTCACCCGCACCCGCTGCTTCTACGACAACGGCGCCATGTTCGACTCGAAGCCGCACGCCCGCGTGTCGATGGCGCAGGTCTCCGACGGCTTGTCCAACACCATCATGTACGTGGAGAGTGCGGACACGGTGTCGTGGACGGCGTTCAACGACTTTCGGTTCGAGCCGAACGCCCCGCTGCCCGCCTTCGGGCACCCGAAGATCGCCGGCGGGTCGCAGGTGGTGTTCGCCGACGGCAGCGTGCGGTTCGTCCGCTCGAGCGCGTCCCCGCAGGCGTTCAAGGCGGCCATCACCCGCGCCGGCGGCGAAGTCAGCACGCTCGATTAACCCACTCTGAAACGGAACCCACCCATGGCCCGCGACCGCTACGACGACGAAGACGACCGCCCCCGGCGTCGGCGCGATGACGACGACGACGAGGACGACGACCGCCCGCGGCGCTCCCGCCGTCGGGATGACGACGATTTCGACCGCGAGCCGGCGAAAGCCGGCAACGGCATGGCCGTCGCCTCGCTCGTGCTCGGGCTGCTTTCCCTCTGCTTCGGCCCGATCACCGGGCTGATCGGCGGCATCCTCGGGCTGGTGTCCCTCCGCAAGCCGACCGGCAAGGGGCTGGCCATCGCCGGCATGTTGCTCAGCTTCGTGTTCTCGGTGGCGTGGGTCGGCGCGCTCGTGTTCTTCTTCCTCGAAGGGCAGAAGCTCCGGAAGGACAGCAACAACCTGAAGATCATCGGCCTCGCCGCACACAACTACCACGACGCGAACGGCTCCCTGCCGAAGCCGTACAACGACGACATGAGCCGGGCGCCGGGCGGCGACCTGTCGAACAAGCTGAGCTGGCGGGTGACGATCCTGCCGTACATCGAGCAGGACAACATCTACCGCCAGTTCCGCATGGACGAGCCGTGGGACAGCCAGACCAACCGGCCGCACGCCGACCGCCCCATCCCGTACTACTCGGACGCGGAGACGCCGGCCGACCCGACGACCCGCCTCCGCTGCTTCTACGACAACGGGGCCATGTTCGACACCCGCACCCGGATGTCGCTGGTGAGCATCACGGACGGCACGTCGAACACCATCATGTACGTGCAAGGGGGCGACAAGGTGACGTGGAGCCGCTTCCAGGAGTATCGGTACGACCCGAAGTCGCCGCTCCCGCAACTCGGCAAACCGAACAAGCCGACGTTCATGATGGTGATGGGCGACGGTTCGATCCGCACCATGCGGAAGGACATGAGCGAGACCACCCTGCGGGCGATGATCACCGCGAACGGCGGCGAGGTGGTGGACCTCGGCCGCTGACGTGCTCTGCTCGCAGTCTTGCTGTAGCCGGGCGCAGTGTGGGCCGGGGGACCCGGCGCCCAAAGGGCCGGGAAACAGAACCCCCCCCCCCCCCCCCCCCCCCC
>JANNVG010000335.1:0-2789 GCA_031414395.1 Fimbriiglobus sp. | reverse complement strand
CCCGGCCCGCACGGGCCGCGGGTAGCGAGTGCACCCAACTGCCACGCCACCCGCGGCCCTGGCGGGCCGGGTTCGCCAAGAACCGGCGGACTCACGTCGCGCCGCCCGCCTTAAACACTGAACACGAAGGCGAACACCGCCTCGGCCGCCTTCTGCTTCTGCACTTCGTGCAGGTTGGCCTGCTCCTTCGCCTGCTTGACGGCGTCTTGCAGCTTCTTGATGCGCTCGAGCAGCGTGTTCTTGCGGTCGGTCGGCAGGCACCCGCTGTACAGGATCTGCGTCCACGTGCCGACGGGCACGTCCTTCGTGAACAGTTCCGTTTGCGCCGGGTGCTCCTTCGTCGCCTCGTACTTCACGATGACGGTCGGCTCCTTGCTGGTGCGGAGGCTCTCGTTCGCCTTGCTCCGCAGCAGCCCGCTGTTCGGGTCGTGGCTCCACTCCTCCGCCGGGTCGGGCGTGGGCAGCTTGCTCACGAACGTTTCCAGGTCGTTCACCTGCTTGTCGAGGAACAGCAGGAACGTGACCGGCACGCCGCTGAGCAGGGTCTGGCCGTCCACCACCAGGTCGGCCTTCGCCTGCTGGTTGCCGCTGTCTTGCGTGTAGATCAGGTTCCACAGGTCGGTCCACTTGGCGACCGCCTGGCGGATCAGGTCGTCGGCCCGCTGCTGCACCCGCTGGCTTTCGGGCGGCAGCTTCTGCCCGTTCACATCGTCCATCGGGCGGTAGGTCCGCTCGCGGCCGGAGAACAGTTGGTCCTTCTGGATGAGCTTGTACAGTTCGGTGACGGCCTTCTCGGCCTCGCCTTTGCGACCGCTCACGATGGCGTTGACCTGGTTCAGCTTGGGCACGGGCGTTCCTCTCGGTGGGTGTGTGGAAGTGATGACGCCAGCGGGCTTGCGGAAGTTCGCGCCGCGACAGGGCGAACGGCGCGACGTGAGTCCGCCGGTTCGGGGCGAACCCGGCCCGCCAGGGCCGCGGGTGGCAAGTGCAGCCACTTGTCTCGCTACCCGCCGACCTTGCGGTCGGGGTTCGCCAACTCCACCGGCGGACTCACGTCGCGCCGTTCGCCGTCGAGCGGATTGGCCTCCATGTACGCTTGCAGAATCAGCGTCGCGGCGAGCTTGTCGAGTCGCTCCTTCCGCTTCTGGCGGTTCAGCCCGGCGTCGATGAGCATTCCCTGGGCCGCGTGCGTGGTCAGTCGCTCGTCGAAGAACGCCACCGGCAGGTTCAGCACGCCCGCGAGCCAGTCGCCGTATTTCCGATACGCAATCGCCTTCGGCCCTTCGGTGCCGTTCATGTTGATGGGCAGGCCGACCACCAGCCCGACGATCTGCTCGGCGGCCACGAGCTGGCGGAAGTACGCGGCGTCCTTCTCGTCGGTGCGGCGGGTGTACTGGTCATACGGCGACGCCATCACGCGGTCGCGGTCGCACACGGCCAGCCCGATGCGCACGTCGCCGACGTCCAGCGCCAGCAATCTTCCGAGCGCGGAGTGCGGAGTGCGGAGTGCGGAATTGGATGCAGGGAGTCCCCTGATTGGATCATTCGTCGTCGGGTCTGTTTCTTCATTCCGCATTCCGCACTCCACATTCCGCATTACAGATGCTCCGACCCAGACTTCTTCAGCTTGTCGACGATCTCTTTCACTCGTGCCTCGTCCTGCTTGCGGGCCACCAGCACCGCCTTGCCCGCCTGAATGATGACGAGATCGCTCACGCCGATGGTGGCGATCATGTGCCCGGCGTCGGCCGACACCACGCACCCGGTGCTGTCGATGAGCAGCACTTCATGGCCTTGCACAGTGTTGCCGGCGGCGTCCTGCGGGTTGTGCCGTTCGAGGGCCAACCAACTGCCCACGTCGTCCCACGTGTAAGGGGCGCGCAGCACTCGCACCAACCCGGCGCGGCCGGCCTCTTGCATCACCGCGTAGTCGATGCTGGTGCCGTTCACCGCCTCGTACTGCTGGAAGAACACGTTCGCCCGGTCGGGGGTGTTCCAGGCGTCGGCGATGTTCAGGCAGGCGGTGTGGATGTCCGGCCGGTTCGCCTTCAACTGCTCCAGGATGGTCTTCGCCTTCCACACGAAGATGCCGCTGTTCCAGTCGTACTCCCCGCTCTCGACGAACTGGGTCGCCACGTCCGCCGACGGCTTCTCCTTGAACGCGCTCACGGTGTACAGCGGCACGCCGTTCCGCTCGCCGGCCTTCTCGCCGCGGTGGATGTACCCGTACCCGGTGCTGGCGAACGTCGGGCGGATGCCGAACGTGAACAAGCACTCGGGGTGGTCGTTGGTGAACTGCTCGGCCGCAAGGAGCGCGCGGTGGTACTCGCGCTCCGGCTCGATGACGTGATCGGCCGGCGTGACCACAATCGTGGCGTCCGGGTCGGTCGCGGCGATGAGCGCCGCGCCCAGCCCGACGCACGGGGCAGTGTCGCGGCGGCACGGCTCGCCGACGATGTGGTCAGCCGGTAGCTCGGGCAACTGCTTCGCCGTCTCGTCCACATACGCCGCGCCGGTGATGACCCAGGTGCGTTCTGGTGGCACCACCGCGACGGAGCGGTCGAGTGTGCCTTGCAGCAGCGACCGCTCCCCGCTGAAGGTGAGGAACTGCTTCGGCCGGGCGTTCCGGCTGCGGGGCCAGAACCGCGTGCCACCGCCGCCGGCCATAATCATCACGTGCAGCATCAGAGGAACCCGAAATTAGCCACGGATGAGCACGGATGAAGGCAGGATCCGAACCAGAAAAATGTTCGGTTCGGATCCTGCCTTCATCCGTGCTCATCCGTGGC
>JANNVG010000334.1:0-1589 GCA_031414395.1 Fimbriiglobus sp. | reverse complement strand
CGCCGGCCGCTCGACCCGCCTTACGAAACTCCCACCCCTTCCGCTGACATCTCGCAACCGAACGATTGGCGGTGAGGGTGAACTCGCACCACTCCATCGCCAGTTTTGACACCCCTGTTACTTCGCACCCTTGTAGAAATCACGCAACATCCCGTCACCGAAGACGTAGTCCTTCGCCTCCTGCTCCGTGGCAAACGGCTTGTACCCGAGCATCAGCACGGAACGAGAAATTTCGATCGTTGTCTTGACACTGCCGCTGGAAATGTTCCGCTTTTCCTCCTGACCGGGGCGGCACTCGCTGGACGCGGCGAATCCGATGATGCGGAACCCGTGAACCTCCCCGTTGTGGGTTTGGCCGAAACACTGCGACATCGGACCATCGAGTTTCGCCCAAATGCCGTCGGCGTCACTCGTGGCGCACCACTGATTCACCGTTGAACCGCGAACCCCTCTCGGCGTCGGCCCCCACATCACGAAGTACGGGATGACGCGAGAGCCGCCGCGCGGTGTGAAGGTGTCCGAACTGAGTCTCTGATCCAGTCTGCCGTCGGTGTAAAGGAAGCAGGCCAGGGCACAGTGATGAACGTCGGACGGCAGTTCGGCATCCCCGCCGATCCGCTTCACGTCCAGAAACCGTCGCAGGTGGTGGTCCTCACTCGCGCTCGCACGTTCCGAGGGGACGGGCGCTGTCGGCCTCCACAGCAAGTACACGCAACACCCCACCGCGGTGAGCGTGAGTAACGGGTGAGCGATCTGCCAGACGCGCTTGAGCATGGTGACACCGGATTGCGTAGATCGAACGGCTCGGGGTGGGGTATCGTAATCTTCCCCACTCCTTTCCCACGGGGCAATTCAAATGCACGCCGCGTTCACCAAGCACGGGTTCCTGCCGCACCCCGACCCGCTCCAGAAGCTGCCGGCCGAGTTTGAAGCGCTCGACACCCTCGGCCGCGACCTGCCCAGCCTGTTAGAAGACAAAGACGCCCGCCTGTACCTGAAGAACTTCACCGTCCCGCCGTGGCCGGGTGAACTCGTCGCCGATGCCGACCGCCCCGCGGCGCTACTACGTGCGGCTCGGGTTCGTGGCGAGCGGGAGGTAAATCGACGAGACGCGCCGTCACAAGATGTGAGCGTGGCGGTATGGGGCTGGTACGGTGAACACCTCACCGAGGGGGACTGCCCATGCCGACCAACCTCACCCCGCGGGTCATCGCCGGCGCTCTGGCCGCCGGCGGGTCGTGCTGGGGCCTGCTCCTGCTGGTCATGTTCAACCTGAACGCGGTCATCATCCCGCCGTTCCTGCTCGGCTACGTCGTCACCGCCTGGTACGTCGTGCGGGTGTTTCGGACGCCGCCCCTCGCCCTTCGGCGGGTGATGTGGGTGGTGTCGCTGGCGGCGCACGGGTGGTGGCTGGTGGCCGCCAGTTTCGACACCGGTGCCTTCAGCCAGCCGCTGTTCGTGGCGTGGTGGGTGTCGGCCAGCGTCTTGTCGGTGATCGGGTTGTTCACCGAGCGGCGGGTGGGAAGTCGATGGGGCGGCGATGTGACGAGCCGCGACCGCCAGGGAGTGGGCGGCCGGGTGTGACGAGC
>JANNVG010000333.1:0-2493 GCA_031414395.1 Fimbriiglobus sp. | reverse complement strand
GACACTCTGTTAATACAATAGAGAATTTTAATTCTTATAACTGTCATCACATTTCTTCTCTCTTGTCTACTCTGCGTCTCTGCGGCTCTGCGTGAGACTCTTGTTCAGAGTTTTACGACGGTCCTGTTGCGGATCGACTCTTCGCACGCCTCGATCAGCTTCTGCGCCGTGATGGCATCTTCCAGCGTGCTGAGCGGCGGCTGGCCCATCCGCAGGCAATCAATCAGGAAGTGCCGCACCTCGTTCGTGATGCTCCCCTGATACGCCGTGTACGTCTGGCTGTGGACCAGCCCCGGCTTGATCTCGACGTGGTCGCGGTAGCTGTACCGCGTGCTGCCGGCGGTGCCGATCACTTTCACCATGACCGTCCACGGGTCGGCCGCGTGGTCGTCGGCGGCGAAGCTGGCACAGAAGTGGGCGAGCGCGCCGTTCGCCAGCCGCATCTGCACCATGGCGATGTCTTCTTCCGGGTACTCCTGGTAGTGCAGCGTCGCCTTCATCGCACACAGTTCGACCGGCTTGCCGACCAGGTACAGCAGGATGTACGAGTGGTGCGTGAGGATCTGCCGCACCACGCCGGGGTACCGCTTCGCCACTTCTTCCGGGTGGTGGATGTTGTACATGACATACGCCGACACCACTTTGCCGAGGTCGCCGCCGTCCACCAACTCCCGCGTGCGGACCATGCCGCCTTCATACACGTAGTTGTGCCCCGGCATACACACCAACCCCTTCGCGTCGGCGGCAGTTTTCATCTGCTCAATCACGGCCACACTCACACCCACCGGCTTCTCGACGAGCACGTGCTTGCCGTGGTCGAGCGCCAGCTTGGTGTACTCCAGGTGCGTTTCCAGGTTGGTCAACACGAACACGGCGTCGATGGCCGGGTCGCGCACCAACTCCTCGGGGGTCGCGTAGTTCTTGCACCCGAACTGCGTGGCCCGCTCGTTCGCCCGCTCCTGGTTGCGGTTCCATAGGCCCACCAGCTTCGCGCCGGGCACCTTCTTCACCGCCGCCGCGTGCAGGATGGAGATGTCGCCCGCGCCGATGAACCCGACGCCGATGGTGTCCTTCGTGATCTTCGCCATGTGCCGCTCCGGAGAGGTGGTCCTAACAGGTGTGGAGCCGAGTTGTAGCCGCCCACCGGATGGAAACAACCCCCGGCTTGACAGACGATCTCACCTGTGACAAAATCAGTGACAAAGTTCATGAATGCCGTTCACGGACAGGACTCTCACCCGTCGTCGCCTTCTCCACCGAGGGTAAATGTGACAGGCTTGGTCACGAAAGCTGCCACCGCTTGGCTCGACAGCGACAACACTCAAGATCGCGAAATGCTGATCGGCGTACTCCGGGCGCTGCCCCGGAAGTGGGTGACCGGCTTCGCGGTTCGATGCGCCAGGCGGGTCACTCCGCTCATCTTGCGGTCCAAAGTGTCGGATGCGGTCGAACGGTGGCACGCCGCTCAGTCCGTACTGGCCGTGACGGACCGCTGGTGCTCGGGTGAGAGCGTGAGCCGACTCACGCTAGAAATGGCCGCTCGCATCGGCGACGCGATCGCCACCCGTGAGGCGTACTCCACTTTCGCCGTGGAGTACGCCCTCGGTGCGGCCGTTTCTGACCCCGACGCGTCGGCCGGCGTCACCGTCGGCAAGTACGACCCGACAGCCTACACCGCATCGGCCCGCTCGACCCTGGACGCTGCGCGGTGTGCGGTCGAGGCCGTCGGGCGGGTCGATTCGGGGGTCGTCCGGTTCATCCGGCAGGATCTGGAATCGTTGTTGAATGTCACCCTCCCGCCGACCGCTGATGTGGCAGAACTGGCTGTTCCGCCGCTGCTGTTCGGCCCCCTCTGGCCGGAGGGAGAACCGGCGTGGGCGGCGGCGGCCCTGTCTCATGTGGGTTCCCAACGCCACCACCTTCCGCGAGTGTTGGATTTACCAATGAACCCCCTCCCCGCGAGTGAGCCGTCCGAACTGTTCCTCGAGCTGAACGACGAGGGGAAGGCCGCGCTCGCCGACGAGAACTGGATCGACGAGCAGTACGACCTCGGCACATTTGACCAGTTCAAGGGGCACTACATCGCCGTCGTCAACAAGACGGTGCTCGGACACGACAAGAAGCTGAAGAAGCTGCGGTCGGACGTGTCGGCCGCCACGGGTATTCCCGTCAACCGAATCGTGACCGCTCTGATCGTGCGTCAGCAACTCGACTAACGGAGACGATAGCCCGTGGCCCACCTCGTCCTACGCACCCGCATCGACTCCGTTGACACGACCATTTACCGTGGGGTCAAGCCGCCCGACACGGTCTCCATCCCGAACTACAAGCCGATTCTTCGGCTCTACCTCGTGCCGCCGGACGCGCCGGACGGTTGGCGTCCGCAGGGCGGTGTGGAACGAGCCCGACGGGCCGACGCCATCGTGGACACCGGAGCGTCGGTCACGAACCTGCCGTTCGAGGTGTGGAGCGAGTTCGAAGGGGAAATCCGTT
>JANNVG010000332.1:0-5783 GCA_031414395.1 Fimbriiglobus sp. | reverse complement strand
TTCCACCGTGGAGTGACGGCTATCGTCATAAGTCGTGTTCCCGATGCCACCTGGGTCGCCGTTGCGAGCGGTGGCGGGGGTGCGCATGTTTTGTGGCCTCGGATGTCGTGGGTGGTGTCGCAACACGTCGGTGGCTAACAGGATACGGCGTGCGAGCGGTCGGTTCGCCGTCCGCCCGCCGTAAGTCTAGGTTGTCAAAGAGCCAGCGTCGGAATCGCATGTCGGTGGCTCGTTCACGGCCTCGCCGCTCGAACGGCAGTTGGGCGAAAAAAAGGGTGGCGATCACCCTTCGCGGGTGAACAGGCCGAACCCGCGATACCGTCCGGCCCCCACCACCAACGGACCTCGCACCGCCTGACGGAACGTCACCCGCACATGGTATCGGGGGCCGGTCATCGTGTCTGCCGGAACGTAGCGGCTGGCCGGTTCGACTCCCGCCCGATACCCGAACCGCCCCCACTCCACCTCCGCTAACGCCAACAGGTCGTCGGACACCCCGGCATGGCGGAAGGCGTCCACGATTCGCCGGTGGATTTCCTCCGGGTCGTCGATGTCGTGTCGGTGCAAGACCACGGGGGTCACCGTACTCCAAGTGGCCGATGTCCCCAGGTACGGCCCCAGGTTCGGGTCCGACGCCATTGCCGCCGGCGGCAGGTCGATCAGCCGCAACGTGGCCGGGCGGGTGTCCCGCTCGGGCGTCAGGTCGTGCCCGCTCAGCACCTTCGCCCACATGACAGCATCCCGGCATTCCGGCGGGGCGGCGATCAGCACCCGGCGGATGTCCCCCATCTTACTGCCGCCGTCGTACCGCAGCACCGACGGCAGGGGCAGGTAGGCGAACCGGCGGTCGGCGGCCGGCCCAGTGGCCCGATCCCTGCCGTTCGGGGTGTGACCGTGGACGAACGTGTTGATGTGTTCGTCGGTCCAGCCGAACGGCCTCATGCGGGCCGCCAGATCGGCCACCGCCCTCCGTACCATGCCGGCCACGTCGCGGGTGCGGCGGCACGGGTCGTAGGGTTGGAACGCAGTGAAGTCGGGCGTGCGAAGTTCGAACGCCACGACAGGCCGCGGGTCGGCGGGGGTGCCTGCGGTGGGGGAAGCGTAGCCGACCACGTCGAAGCATTGCAGGGGGGGGACCGGCTTGAAGCCGTCGGCGGACAGCCGACCGAGGAAGGCGGTGTGCTTCTCGGTCAGGTTGGCGAGGGTGCCGGCCTTCGGCACGCGGAGGGGCGTGCCGCCGTCCGTCACCACCCGCCAGCGGTGGCCGGACAGCTTGTCGGCTTCGACTTGCGTGATGACCTTCGCGTCGGCGGCCACCATGTCCACGCCCCAGCCGAGGTGGGTGACGCTACGGGCGGCGGCTTGAAGCACCTGCAAGTGCGGACACCCGTCGTCGGGCAGCGGGTACAGGTAGTGAACCGCCTCGCCCGACAGGTGCGTCGGGCGCACGTCCTTTTCCACGCGGTATTTCGCCATGCTCGTCTCGGTGTCGCCGCGTGCCCACGCCGCTGTCATCAGGTCGCCCGAGTTGTTCGGCACATACATGCGGTAGCCGAAACTCTCGTCGGGCACCTGGGGAGCGGTGATCGATGGTGACAGCCGTTCGAGCCAGTGCAACGCGGGCTGCGCGTAGTCCCGGAACTGATCGTCTCGCCAGCGGGTCGCCGCGGCAGCGACCAGCGCCTGGAACAACCGCAAGGGCGACGGCGGCCATTCCGGATCGCCGTCACCACCACGCCCGTGGAACCGCGGCACCGGATCGAGGAAGCGGACGGTGAAGCAGAGGACCGAGTTCATTCGGTGCCCTCTGGCGTCACGGCCCCGGCAGCACCGCGCCGCGCTCTCGTCGCTCGGGTGGTCCTGGTCGTTTGTGCCGCCCCTTCGCCTCGGATGTCAGCGAGCGCGAGGCTGGTGTCGAACACCACTTCTTTGCCCGCACCGACGCCGAACGCTTTGGCGGCAGCGGTGGCGAACTTGAGGGCGTCGGCTGCGGTCAACTTCTGGGGCTCACGCACGCCGTCGGACTGCACCAGGTTGAACTCCCGCGGCTTCTCGCTCGGCACCAGGTTGCACCCCTGGCGGAGATAGGTCGAAGCGTTGGACGCGAACGCCACAAGCGACAGGCCGAGGATGTACCGCCGCAGGGCGAGCGTCTTCGCGGCATCTCCGCCGACGGCCAGCAGGCGCAGCGCGGCCAGGCTGAGGGTAGCGTCCCGGCGGACGCCGCCGGTGGCGATCACCCCGCCGTGCGAGCCGGTGGCGGGGACGTGAACGAAACCGCGTTCGGCGTAAGCGTCCTTCAGCTTGGTGTCGGACGTCTCTTCCAACAGTTTGTCGCCGATGTAGTCGGTCGAGGGGTTGTACTGGGCGGACCGTTTGAGCCGTTTGACATCGAACGCTCGGATCGTGGACGCGATCAGGCGGGGCAGTTTCGCCTGCGTGTCCCGCGAGTCCCAGACGCCGAACACGAGCGAGGTGGGCGCGACCTTCGCCAGTGGTTCGGCGTTCCCTTTCAGCACGGCCTTGAACGCCTCCTGCAACTCCTTCTGAAGCGGCGTGCAGCGGACGAGCGCGTCCCCGGCCCGGTGGCCCGCCTCCAGGATGCTGACCGCCTTCTCACCCGCCTTCACCGTAATCTGCGGCACGAGGTGGGCGTACTCCGGCTTGGCAAACATCGGTTCGAGGCGGTTCGCCTGCGAGCCGACGCTGTCCACGAGGCAGACGTTCTTCTCCCCCTCGGGCGGGTCGATGTTGTACCCGCCGGGGAACACCTTCTTGTCTTCCGCCGCCGCGTAGGTGGCGGGGAAGAGTACCCCGTCCGGCCCTTCGACCGGCTCGAGGTGTTCGCGGATGACCAGGGCGGCGAAGCCGTCGGTCGTCAGCCAGGGGTCGAACTGGTTCAGGTCACTCATCGGAACCTCCGGAACAGGGGATGGCGGGTAGGAAACTCTTCAGGTACTTCGTGCGGTACAGCAGGCGGAACTCGAACCGGCTGTTGCCGACCGGCAACGCCCCGCACGCGGCGGGGGCGGCGACTTGAATCGGCAGTGGGCGATCCCACGCGGTGTACAGGAACCGATTCTCGCCCTTCACCTCTTCAGGGCGGAACCTCTGCAAGCCGACGAACGCGAGCAGTTCGAGTGCCGGGCGGGCCGACGGTTCGATCCGCGTCAGGGCACTGCCGGCGAGCGGGTCGAAGCTGAACCCGATGTCGATGGCTCCGCCCTGCCCACCGAGGTCGGAGTCGAAGTTGAACGGCAGGCCGCACTTCGTGACGGCGAACGACAGACACCGTTCAGTCCGCCACACGTCCGAATTCAGCGCGTCCTTCATCGCGGTCGAGATGTCGAGGACCGATTGCCGGCCGGCCCACGTCTTGAACCGGCTCCCGCCGGCGTGGTCGTCGGCGAACCAGTCGAGCGTGATGTTGAAAGGGGGATACAGAACAATCGGCGACTCGCGGAGCAGTTTGTCCAACTCCTTGTATTCCTCCTCGATACCAGGAATGCTTTTCTGCTTGCTCCCGCTCATCGCCTTGATTTCTTTGAATCGGGCGTGCTGAGCCTCGGTCATCGTGTTCGTCAGGTGACAGTTCACAACGGCGTCCAGCAACTCCGCGAGTGAGTGACTGCCGCACGCGATCTTGAACTCACGTCCGCTCGCGCTGAACCACCCTTCCGCGCCGGGCCACAGGCGGTCGGCCAGTTCCAGCAGGCCGCAGCAGGCGAAGAACTGGCCGGGGTTGGTCGGGTCCACCGACACCGTGATGCTCGGCTTCGGCAGTTCCTTCGACGGCAGCGTGCGGAGTGTCGGGGGCGTGATCGGCTGGGCCGGCGGCCACTCCTTCGTCTCCGGGATCGGGGCCGACTCGATCCGCTGCGATTCCAGCACGTCCGCCGCCCGCAACAGTGATTCCAGGTACGCCAGCCCCCACCGTCCGTACCGCCGTTGCAGGCGGGCGAACCGGCCGGGGGCGGCGGCGGCGACGGCGTTCGCCACCCCGTTCGGGCGGTCGAGGTCGTGGCTCTCGCCGGGCGGGAAGTGCGGTCGCCCGCGGCCGTGGTGGGTGGCGATCAGGTGCAGCACCACGTCCTTGTGGTCGTCGTCGAGGGCGTCGAACGCCGCGGCGAGGTCTTCGCGGGTGGCCACGTCCACCATCGACCCGAGTTCGTGTCGGTAGTGGTTCAGGTTTTCCGGCGGTCGGCCGTGCAGGGTCTTGGCCACGGGGGAGAACTTGGCGTTGTTACCCGCTCCCCGTTGCCAGACGGTGCGGGCCTTGCCGTGGTCGTGCCACGCGGCGGCCAGCTCGACCGCCTGTGCCAGTTTCGAGTCGAGCTTCAGCCCCGCGGCGATTCCCTTGGCGAACCCGGCGACCCCTGCCAGGTGATTGTTCAGTGCGGGCCACTCGGCCGCCGGCACGTCGCCGGTGCGGGACTGAATCGGCTTCACGACGACGTACTGCTTCGGCGGGGCCTCCTCGTCGTTCGGGTCGGGGATGTCGAGGGTGTAGATCGGGCGGACGGGGGACTTGCCGTCTTCTCGCAACCGCCGGTTCACGATGGTCAGCCACTTCTCACCCGACTTGACCGCGATTTCTCCTCCCCAGAGTGCATCCGGCGTAGAGCCGAAGTTGGCGACCGTCTGACCGCTGTCGGTCGTCGTGACCAGCAGTCGGAGCAACGGTGTCACCTTCTCCGGCGGGTGGCCGGCCACGTCGTAGGGGGTTTCCTTTTTGGCGTCGTGTGGCAAAGTGCCGTCGAGCGTGCCGTTGGCGGTCAGCCCGCCGGCCTTCGGCGACAGGAGGACCGTTCGCTCGGCCAACCGCACAGCGTACTCGTCCTTCCCCGTCGTCTTCAACAACTCGGTGAGGGTGGCGTACACACTCACTTCGCCGCTCAGGTCGATGACCCACGCGGGCTGATCCGGGCAGCGCTCGCGGATCGCTTCCAGGTGCAGGTACGCACCGTTCTTCTTGTGGTACGTCGGCACCTTCAGCGTTTCATGCGGCTTCAGCGGGAACTCGTCGAGCAGTGTGGCGATGGCGTCGTCATCCACTTTGCCGGTCAGTTGGCCGACCTCTTCCCGCCAAGCGAACTCGGTGTCGAACGTGTCGTCGGCGATGCCGTGCAGGTACGGTTCCACCTTCGGGCGGCCGGGCAGCTTGTCCTTGATGGTGGTGAGCGCCCAGGCGTCGAACAGGATGTCGGTGGCGGGCAGGATGACGGGCGTCGGGGCGAAGGCCGACAGGATGTACTCGCGGAGCGCGTCCGCGCGACCCTTCCCGCTCTCGCCGATGGCCCGCTCGATCAACTCACCGAGTGCCGCGGGGCTGGCGTCGAGCAGCTTCTCGCCGCGGGTGCGGAGCCGTTTCAACAGGCCGAGGGTGCGCTCGCGCGCGGCCTCCAACGGCTTGTCCTTGGTGTCGAACACCATCGGATGAACGATATCGATGGTGGCGTCACCAAGGCCGTAGCGGTTCACCCGGCCGAACCGCTGGGCCATGCTGTCGTAGGTGCTCAGGTCGCAGACCATGTGGTCGGCAGACATGTCCACGCCCACTTCGCCGGCGGAGGTGCAAACGAGATACACCGTGCCCGTTCGCTCCTCAACCGGGATGTGTTTCTTGAACCGGGCGAACACTTTGCTATCCGTCGCCATACGGTCGCGCTCGTAGCCCCGCATGGTGCCGGTGAGCGTTTGGATGTTGGCGTCGCCCACCTTCTTCTTCAACTCTTTCACCACCTCGTTCACCGCGTCCACCGTCCGCACGAACACCAGCACGG
>JANNVG010000331.1:0-2906 GCA_031414395.1 Fimbriiglobus sp. | reverse complement strand
CGCCAGACGGCTGAGACCAAGATCCGGCTCTCCCTCGACCTCGACGGCAGCGGCCGCTCCGAGATCGCCACCGGCGTCGGCTTCTTCGATCACATGCTGACGCTGTTCTCCCGCCATAGTTTGATCGACCTCACGGTCCATGCCGAGGGCGACCTGCACGTCGATGCCCACCACACCGTCGAAGATGTCGGCATCGTCTTGGGCAAGGCGCTCGTCGAGGCGCTCGGCGACAAGGCGGGCATTCGCAGGTACGGGCAACGGATCCTGCCGATGGACGAGACGCTCGTCACGGCCGCGGTCGATCTGAGCGGGCGGTCCTACTTCGCCTGGAAACTCGATGTCCCACTCGAAACGCTGGGGACCTTCAACAGCCAACTCGGCGAGGAATTCTGGCGGGCCGTCGCGACCGAGGGGAGATTCAACCTGCACGTCGTCGGCCACGCCGGTCGCAACACGCACCACATTCTGGAGGCCGCCTTCAAGGCGATCGCCCGGGCCATGCGCGAGGCGGTCGAGTCCGATCCGCGGTCGCCGGGCGTGCCGTCGACGAAGGGGTCGCTCTCCGACTGATCCTTACTCAATCGGCAATTCGTAGACCTGTTCCGCGTCGATCACCAAGTCGTTTCGCGAGAAGAGCTGAGTGATGGCCGCACGGTGCAGCTTCATCTTGGTGCCGCCGACGCCGAGCGCCCCGTAGCAGATGCAGTCGTTGCGGTTCACCGCCTTGTCGTTCAACTCCACTCCTTCGATGCCGGCCGGCGGCACGCCGTTCAAGTCAATCGCCATCATCAGCGACTTGCACGCCGTGCGGTACTTCTGCGGCAGCATCATCGCGCCGGGCGCGCCGGCGGCGATCACCAGTTCACGGCCATCGAGCGCGGCCGGGGCGTCGCTGCTGCTTGACGACGCCACCGCCTCCACGTTCGCAGTCGGCACCACTTTCCGAATGGCGGCGGCCACCACTTCGGCTTTGTCGCGGCTGCGACTGCCGATCCGCACATGCCCGCCGGCGGCGGCGAGCAGCCGCGCCACCCGCTGACCGACCGGCCCCGTGCCACCGAGCACGAGTGATTTCGTCTTCTTCAGGTCGAGGTGCCGCCCGGCCGCGATGACGGCGGCGACGGCGGTGGTGTTCGCCCCATTGCTGTCGAGCATGACCGACACGCTGAGGCCGAACATGGGCAGCAGGTGCTTCCGCACTTCGGCCAGGAGTGTTTCGCCCGCCGTCACGTCCGACCCGCCGATGAAAATGGCCGTCTTCGCCAGGTCCTTCGGCCCGCGGGTGAAAATGCACCCGTGGACGAGCGGCATGACCGCGTCGGGCGTCACCCCGCCGTAGCTGAACAGGTGCTGCACGCCGGCATCGACCGCCACCACCCGGTCGAACACGCTGGGCAGGGCGTCGGTGTCCAGTTGGATCAGGATGGTCGGCTTGTCCATGGTCACTCGCAGGGGCGAACGGCCAGACGTGAGTCCGCCGGTTCTGGGTGAACCGCGGGTGTCAACCCGTGGGTGTCAGCAAAGAACCGGCGGACTCACGTCGCGCCGTTCGCCGGCCGGTCACTTCGGGCTGAACGGGTGCTTCTCGCCGCGGCGGGCGGTGATCTCGTCGATCTTCGGCGAGCCGGTCATGGCGCTCTTGATGGCCATCTTGGTGGCCTCGTAGTTGTACTCGTAGATCTTGGCGTCGTCGGCCGCGTCCCAGTGGATGAACACCCCGCACACGATCACGTACTCTTCCGCCTTGTCTTTCGGGATGACCCCGTCGGCCACGCTGTCGGCCACCGCGCGGGCGACCGCGGCTTGCGCCGGGCCGAACATCTGCACCGCCTGCTTCGCCCCCTTGATGGTCACTTTGGTGATCATCACGGTGGCCGGCTTGCAGATCAGGTTGGGGGTGATGACGGCCAGCAGGCTGGAGTGGCCGGCGCTCTGGGTGGCCAGGGCGTTGGCGAACGCGGTGCCGACCGGCCCGGCCTTGTCGCCGATGAGCAAGTCGATGTGCGCGATCTCGTTGCCGTCGCCGACCAGCCCTTCGCCGATGAACATGCTCATGCCGTCGCTCCGTTACAGGGTGAGGAACCCGCGAGTGGGGTGGCGATGGTGTACGAAGCTACCGCCAGAACGCCCACCACGGGCGGGGCGACCGGAGGGCGATCCGCCCGCGAACGAAATCGAGGGTGAGCACCCGCCCGCGGAGGAAGTCGAGGCCGAGCAGGCCGTCCACGGTGATTGCAGTGTTGAGCGGTTGTGCGTGCAGGACGAAGCTGGTGTGCGTGACGCCCAGGGCGGAAACGACCGGGGCGATGAAAGCCGGAGCACGTCCGCCACCGACCACACCCCGGTAGCGGTCCACTCGGATCGGGTTCGCAAGATCGAACCCGAGCAGTTGCATCAGGTGCGGGCGGAGGGTGGTACGGTTCGACCCGGTGTCGAGGGCGAACGCGAACTCGTGGTCGCCCCTCGGCCCAATGACAGTCACGGGCACGAGGACTCGCAAGCCGTCAGGGGTGAACGGTGTGGTCACAGGTTGAGCAGCCAGATCTCGTTCGGGTCAGGCTTCCCGGTATAGAAGATCGCGCCGCGAGTGACGACGGCTCCGAATTCCAACAGGCGGGCGTCGAACTCGTCCCGATCGGGGTGGTGCCACACCACCCGACCGGAAAAGGGCTCGCGCTTCTTCGGGGGCGATGACCGATCAAGGAACACCCACTCGTTCGGATACAGGGCCTCGATCTGCGATTGGCTCAGATATTCGCCGGCCATGTTTCCGTCCTCCCTCATCGTGGGCTCCAAACACAATGTTCACTGTACCTCACCCGATCAGCTTGCGGTAGTCGGGCATCAGGTGGGCGTTCACGCGGGCCATCACCGCCCCCCACACCTTCTCCTGGATGTCCATGGTC
>JANNVG010000330.1:0-2166 GCA_031414395.1 Fimbriiglobus sp. | reverse complement strand
GGGGGGGGGGGGGGGGGGGGTTGCGGGTCGGGCTCATCGCGGCGCCCCGCGCCGGGGGCCCCCCCACCCCCCCCCGGGGGGGGGGCCCCCGACTCTCCTGTCCATCACCCGCTACACCCACTCGGGCATCACTCGAACAGGCGGCTGGCCCCACGCTCGCCGTTACTTCGCCCCGGCCGGCTTCACCGGCAGGTACATCCGAACGTAGGTGTCCTGCTGCACGATGCCGTCCACCGACCAGTCCGTCTTGCCGCCGGGCAGGGCGTGCAGCCACACCCGCGTGGGGGACGCCGAGTCGGGTTCGGTCATCAACTCCTTCGCCTTCTGCTTGCTCGCCCGCTTCAGGCGGAACAGCAGGATCACCTCGCTGTCGTTCGCCTCACTCAGCCGCCACGACTGGTCGAGCGGTCGCACCGAGCCGTTGTTCAACCCGCCCGGCGCGCTCGCGCTCGCCTGCTGGTGGAACAGCATCCCCCACAGGGCGAGCGGGTCTTTGTTCGCCGAGGTGGTCGCCTTCGGGGGGGTGTTCCGCTTGTTCCAGCCGCCGCCGCCGAACTCGTCCTCCTCCGACTGGTCGTGGAAGGTGAACTTGGCGTCGTTCTGGAACACCGTCTCGATCGTCTCGGGGGTGTCCCATTTGGCCTGGCTCACGTTCACCGGCAGGCCCGGCACCACCGCCTTCTCGAACGAGTACACCTTGCCGCGGTACACCAGGTACGCCTGGTCCACGTCCTTGAGGGCGAGGTTGTAGTTGATGGTGCCGGCCACCCGCCCCTTGCCCACCTCTTGCTTCAGGTCCGCTTTCACCGGCGGCTTCTCCGGGTCGGCCACGCCGGCCCAGTTGGCGGCGAACGCCTTCGTGCTCCACACCGGGATGGGCACCCCGCTCACCCCGTTGGCTTGCGGGCTGTTGTCGCCCCGCGGGTCGATCTCGTAGGTGTACCCGCGGGAGGTGGCCCCGCCGCCCTGCTTGGTGGGCAGGCCGAACCAGTCCACCGTCGTGACCGGCGAGTACCCGCGGTCGTCGCGGGTCTTGGCCCAATTCTCCTTCGGCTCCACCCCCACCGTGTAGCTGTCGATCCGCGGGCTGAAGACGGTGAACCAGGTGCGGCCGTACACCCGCGGGCGGGCCGGGTCGGTCCGCACGTCGATGTCCACCACGTCGATCTTGTTCATCCGCAGGTCTTGCCCCTTCACCACGTAGGCGGTCAGGTAGGCCGCGCCGCTGACCGTCAGCACGATGATGGGGAACGTGACCCAGGTGAGTTCGAGCTTGCCCAGCAGTTTCTTCAGCAGGATGTACTCGATGGGGCCGATGACGAGCGTGTACCCCAGGATGAACAGGGCCACCCAGCCGAACGAGATGACCGGCACCTCGTCGTAGTGGTCCACGCTCCCCCGCAGGGCGGACGTGATGCCGTCCTCCCCCTCGGTGCGGGCGGACGACGCCTGCTGCCCGAACCGGCCGGGGCGGTTGTCCGCGCGGTTCTGCACCGCCGCCGCCGGCAGCTTGCACGCCTCGCGGTCGCCCGCCTCGCCCACCAGCCACTCCCACAACTCGCCCCGCCAGTTGCGGTTCGCCTCGTCCGTACACGGCGGGCGGTCGATGTCGAAGGCCACCACCGTCACCCGCCCCAGGCCGAACGCCGACTGCACGATCAGCTTGTCGGCCGCCCGCTTGTCGGCCGTGCCGCTCACGCGCGTGACGTGCGGCGTCTTCTTCTGGTTGTCCTTCAGGGTGGCGACGGGGAACAGGCCGGGCGGACGCTTGTCGGGGATGTCGCTCCCCCTCATGCCGTTCGACAGCAGCGCCTGGAAGGCGGTCTTCTTCTCGTCGGTGGTCAACGGCCGGCCGGGCGAGTCGAGCGCGACCTGGCTCAGGGAGTTGCCGACCGGACCGACCCCCTGCGGGGCGCTCGTCGCGAGGACCGTCAGCTTTTCCACCTTCGGCGCGGTCGCCACCTGCACGGGCAGGATGCCGGCCATCCACTCCTTCGTCGGGCTGGTGGAATCGATGTACCCGGAGAACTCGGGCGAGGCGGCCACCTCCGCCGCCCGGTCGCCCACACTCACCACCAGCTTGCCGCCCCGCCGCACCCACTCGAACAGCGCCCGCCGCTTGCGGGCGAACGTCGGGTCGGTGGAGTTGAACAGGTCGGCGATGAA
>JANNVG010000329.1:0-1518 GCA_031414395.1 Fimbriiglobus sp. | reverse complement strand
GGGACGATGGCGTTACCACACGACCCTCGCCCGGACGGAACCGGCTATGTCATCATCCCATCCACTCCCCCCGTCGTGCCACTGGTTTTCCCGTCTGGCGTCGGCCCTCGACCCGCGGTCCGCCCCGCGCCTGGCGTGGCTGCTCGTCGGGGCGGTCCTGGCCCGCGGTCGGCGGACGGTCACGAGTTGGATCCGGGCCGCCGGGCTCTCGGGCGAGTACCGCCCGTGCTACACCACGGTGGCCGCCGCCGGGACGCGAACGGACCTGGCGGCCGCGCACCTGGCACGCGAGGTCGTGAAGCCGCTGGTGGCGAGCGCCGAGCGGCTGACGTTCGCCCTCGACGACACCCCGACCGCACGCTCCGGGCGGAAGGTGCAAGGGGCCGGGGTGCACCACAACCCGACGCCGGGGATCGCCGGTTCGGCGTTCGTGTACGGGCACGTGTGGGTCGTCCTCGGGTTGCTCGTGTCCCACCCGGCGTGGGGCGTCGTCGCCCTCCCGTTGTTGGCCCGGTTGTACGTCCGGGCGAAGAACCTGGCGGGCATGGCCCCGGCGGACCGGCCTCAGTTCCGGACCAAGTTGGAGTTGGGCGTCGAGTTGGTGCGGTGGGCGAAGATGTGGTTCGGGATGCTCGGCAAGCCCCTGTGGGTGGTGACCGACGGGGCCTATGCCATGGCCCCGTTCCTCAAGCCCATGCGTTCCCTCGCCGTGACCGTGGTCAGCCGGCTGCGGAAGGACGCGGCGTTGTGGACCGTGCCGGGGCCGAAGCCGAAGCACCGCCGCGGCCCGCAGCCGACCTACGGGGATCGGCGGATCGACCTGGCGAAGCGGGGCGGGCAGAAGCGCGGGTGGTCGACCGGGACGTTCACACTGTACGGCAAGGCGACGGCGAAGCGGTACAAGTCGTTCGTGGCGACGTGGCGTCCGGCCGGGGGCGTGATCCGGGTCGTCCTGGTGGACGAGCCGACCGGGTGGGTCGCGTTCTTCTGCACCGACACGGCCGCGAGTGTGGCCGACATCCTCGGGGCCGTCTCGGAACGCTTCAGCCTGGAAACTTGCTTCCGCGATCTCAAGGACATCGTCGGGGCGGGCCAGCAACAGGTTCGGCGGGTGAGGGCGAGCGTCGGAGCGTTCCACATCTGTCTGTGGACGTTCACCCTGACCGAGGCGTGGGCCTGGGGGCGGGGCAACGATGGGTTGGTCGGGCACCGGGCCGACTCCCCGTGGGACGACGGGGCGCGGCGGCCGAGTCATGCGGACAAGCGGCGGGCGTGGCGGCGGGAACTGCTGGCCGAGCAAATCCACGCGGTTCTACGGACGGGGCTGACCGAGGCGGAAATCCACGCCGCCGCGGAACGACTGCTGGACCTCGCCGCTTGATATTGAGGATGTCGCGGAAACGGCAGGCAGCGGGATCGTCAGGTAGATTTCGAGTTCCTGGGCGAGGGCGGAGAAGTGCTTCGTCGAAGGGCCGGGCACCGTCTCGGCGAAGTCGGCGGGGTTCTTGCCGACGAACT
>JANNVG010000328.1:0-3336 GCA_031414395.1 Fimbriiglobus sp. | reverse complement strand
GGGTGAACGTGATCTGCTCGGGGAAGCTCTCGGCGACGGTGTAGCTCAGCTTGTCTTGCCCCGACCCCTGCCAGGCGAACACGAGCAGCGTCTGCTCCTTGAAGTCCACCAGCGTGGCGACCCGTTTGCGGGTGGCCTCGTCCGGGATGGCCTTCTCCAACTCCTTCTCAGACGTGACGGCGGTCGGGGCGGTGGCCTTCCCCTTCTCCGTCTCGATCTTGTCGGCCTTGTCGTTGGCGAGGTCGGTGATGGCGGGTGCGAGTTTCTTCTCGGCGGCCGGCGCGAGGGCGGCGACGGCGAGCAGTGCGGCGACGGCGAGCAGGCGGGTCATGGGTGTTCCTGTGAGAGTGACACGACACCCATTCGACGACCCGCGCAGCCGTTCCGATTGCCCGCAACGTGAAGTCGTCCTCACTCACCCAGCCAGACCCGCATAACACATTGACCGTCCTTCCGGCCGGCGTTCGGGATCAACTCAAACCCGCACTTCTCGTAACAGCGGATGGCGGGTTTGTTCCCCGGATTCACGACCAGCACGAGCCACTTCTGGTCATCCGGCCAGCCGGAGGCGAGTTGGGTTGCGTGGGCAATGAGGTGACTGATGATCTGGGTGGCGTACCGCCAATCCGGGTCGGGTGGCTGTCCGTGGAACGGCTTCGCCACGCCGACCATCGGGATGTACGCGAGGTTGGTGTAGGTGCCGTTCGGGAGCGGCCACCGCCACCGCGTCTTGCCGAGCGAGGCGAACCCGACGACTTGCCGGTCGGCCAACTCGAACAGCCAGACGGTGGTGCCGCGGCGGGTCACCGAGTCCAGCACGTCCGATCCAAGTATCCACTCCGAGGCCGCCTTCGCTCACGGCTCTTCCCCACACGAAAAGCCGGCCAACCCCAGGCGGGCTTGGTCGGCTTCGGTGAAGGGAACGGCATACAGTTGGTGCGGGTGGGCGGTCATCCGTGGAACCCGTTACGGCCGCGGCGGGAGGGCTTTGCCTTTCACGCGGGGGCGGGGCTTGGTCGCGGTCTTGGCCAGTGCGTCCGCCTCGGCCGGGGTCATCTCGTACCCGTCCTCGTGCGCGGTGGCCACCGCGTCGAGGATATCGCTCACGTCGATGTCCGGCCACAGGTCGCGGGGGGACACGTTCAGGGCCTCCGCCAGTTTGAGGATCGTCTTCCGCTGCGGGCGGCACGCACGGTGAAGCATCTGGGAGACGGCCGGTTGCGAACACCCGACCCGCTCGGCCAGTTCCTGCTGGGAGACCTGCTTGGCGGTCATGATCTCCCGCAGGCGGGCGGCGAACGCCTCTTCCTGCGTGTTCATCTTGGCCACCTCGCGGGCGAGCGGTTTGTTCCGCTCCGCCGCATACCCCTCGGACAGAACCGCGTCCTGCCCGTACTCGCCGTCCACCTCGTCCGGGTTCAGGTCCAGGGCGTCGGCGATGGTCATGAGCGCCAGCCGGCGGTCGGCCTCGGCCGTGTCCGGGTGCTTCACCACGTCGATGAGTGTGATGACCACGTCCTGCACCTCGTCGCTGCACTCGAGCAGGCGGGCGCGGAACCGCCGCCGCTCGGCCGGGGGCATCGACTGCATCCAGCGGAACAGGCCGGCTACGGAGTCGAACCGGGCCACCGCCTGCGGGTCATCGAACTGAAGCGTCGTGGTCATCGTCGTACTCCGGTCGGGGGACCGAACCGCCGAGCACCTATGGGATGGAAGGTGGGGCGGCAGAACCGCACTCGTCTAGGGGTATCGGTGGTCGTCATAACACAACTATAACTTTCTCCGATGGGGAGTCAAGGTGCGATGGCGGGAAGTCGTCACTTCGACCCATTCGACGACCGCGGCCCCGCCCGAGATTCCCCGACACCCCCGACTTCCGACATTCCGCGCGGAACCCCGCTTGCACCCGCCACCAGACACGCTATACCCCGTCCAATTCTCTTCACACCTACGGACGGGAGACCGGGCATGGACGCCCCACTCCGCTGGCGGCTACTGGCCGCCCCCCTGGTCGCCGCGCTCGCCGGCACCGGGTGCGGAATGCTCAGCCACGAGGCCGACCGCCAGGTGGAGGAGTCGTTCGCCGACCCCTCGCTGCCGGTCCGCCGCGGACAGGCCCCCGACGGCCCCCGCGCCCCGACCGGCCTGCCCGTGCCCACCCGCCCCGAGGCGCCGGTGGTCACGCTCCCACCGCCGGCCGCCCCGGTGCGGCCGGTGACGAAGGCCGACACGCCGGTGGTGCCGCTCGACACCGCCCCCGTGCCGCCGGGGGTCATCACGCCCGCCGGCGGGGCGGACGTGAAGCCGGTGGCCGAGAAAGCCAACTCCGCCGTCCGGCCCATCGCCACTGTGGGGGCGGACAACTTCATCAGCGACGAGGAAGTGTCGCTCATGATGAAGCAGCGGGCGATGGACTACATCCAGTTGAAGGGCGACGAGCGGGTGAAGAAGGAGCGGGAGGTGTACAAGGAGGAGCTGAAGCGGCTGATCGACCGCGAGCTGATCCTGACCGAGTTCATAGGGCGGCTGAAGAAGAACAACCCGGCCGCGGTGCCCAACCTGTGGGAGGAGGCGGGCAAGATGGCCGACGCGCAAATCCGCACCCGCCGCACCGCCCTCAAGTTCAAGACCGACGCCGACTTCAACGCCGAGTTGACCAAGCAGGGCATGGACCCGAAGCTGTTCCGCCGGCAGATCGAGCGGCAGTCGCTGATGAGCACGTTCATCAACATGGTGCTGAAGGACAAGGTCGGCACGCCCACCCTCGCCCAGGTGCAGGACTACTACGCCCGCAACCCGAACGAGTACAAGACGGACGACGCGCTCAAGTTCCAGCACCTGTTCGTCAGCACCGCCCGGTTCAACTCGGCGGACGAGGCCCGCAAGCGGGCGGAGGAGTTGTTCAACGCTGCCCGCGCCGGCACCGACTTCGTCAAGCTGGTGAAGGAGCACGGGCACGGCGACAGCGTGCTGCGGGACGGGGCCGGCATCGGCGAGAAGCGGGGCGAGATTCAGCCGCCCGAATTGGAGAAGGTGATCTGGGACATCAAGGCGGGCAACTTCAGCGGCGTGCTGCCGTCGGAGAACGGGTTCCACGTCATCCGCGTGTTGGAGCGCCAGGTGGCCGGCGCCCGCCCGCTCGACGAGAAGATGCAGACCGACATCCGCAACAAGCTGGCCGATCAGGCGTTCAAGGCCGAAGTGGACAAGCTGACCGCCCAACTGTGGCGGCAGATCGGCGTGACCATTGTGGAGAACCGGTAGAGCGGGTGAACCGGCGGGGGGGGGGGGGCGGGGGGGGGGGGTGAAGAAAACCACCCCCCCCCCCCCCCCCCC
>JANNVG010000327.1:0-13205 GCA_031414395.1 Fimbriiglobus sp. | reverse complement strand
CGCCCGAACGCGCCCGGCGGGCTACTCGACGTGACGGCTTAACTACGGAGCCGCGACCGCCTGGGCGCGGGGGATGAAGGCCGCTCCCTGGTGGCCGCGGCTCGTACCGAAAGGGTAACGAACGAGCCGCGACCGCCAGGGAGCGGGGGATGAAGGCCGCTCCCTGGTGGTCGCGGCTCGTACCGAAAGGAGTTCTCATGAGCCAGGTGTCGGGCATTAGCGGCGCGCTCGCGCAGGACCAGTTCCTGCAACTGCTGGTCGCGCAGCTCCAGAACCAGGACCCGCTCAACCCGGTGTCCGACCGCGACTTCATCGCCCAACTGTCGCAGTTGTCGCAGTTGCAGTCGCTGCAAAGCCTGGACGCCAACTTCGGCCAGGTGCTGCGGCTGCAGCAGCTCACCAGCGGCACCAGTCTGGTGGGCAAGACGGTGTCGTACACGGACGGCGACGGGGCCACGCAGTCGGGGCTGGTGTCGGCCGTGGCCGTGAACGACGGCAACTTCCAACTGACCGTCGGCACCGCCACCGTGCCCCTGGATCAAGTGACTTCGGCCAAGTGACCGTGTGGCCCACTCGCTCCGCGAGTGGGCCACGACGACCCGCACACCACGACACACACCGAGGATGACCGCCATGGCCCTGACCGCCCTGTTCACCGCCGCCTCCGGGCTGGCCGCCAACTCCACCGCCCTCGACGTGGTGGGCAACAACCTGGCGAACCTGAACACCACGGGGTACAAGAACCAGCGGGTGCTGTTCCAGGATCAGGTGTACCAGATGCTGAACAGCGGGTCGTCCGGGGACGGCGGCAGCGTGGGCGGGACGAACGCCTCGCAGATCGGGTACGGGGTGGTCGTCGGGTCGGTCGGCAACATCTTCCTGCAAGGGGCCATCAACCCGACCAACCGCCCGCTCGACGCGGCCATCCAGGGGGGCGGGTTCTTCATGCTCCGCGGGAATTCGGGGAACGTGTTCTCTCGTGCCGGCAGCTTCGGGGTGGACTCGACCGGCTTCCTGGTGGACCCGGCGACGGGAGCGCGGGTGCAACGGACCGGCACCGTCGGCGAAGGCGCGCCGGGCGTGCCCGCCTTCCAGGTGCCCGGCAACAACGACATCCGCGTGCCGTTCGGCGCGGGGGCCACGGGCACCCCCACCACCGGCGTGCGGTACCAGGGCAACCTGAACCGCGACATGGCCGTGGGCGGCACGCAGACGACCGGCATCCAGATCTTCGACACGCAGAGCGGCCCGCAGACGCTCACCGTCACGTTCACCAAGACGGCCGTGAACACGTACTCGGCGACGGCCACCGTCGCCGGGGCGACGGTGACGATGCCGCCCACGCCGATCACGTTCGACGGCGACGGGCTGCTGGTGTCGCCGGCGACGCTCACGGCCAACATCAGCGGCATCCCCGGTGCGAACGCGCAAACCGTGACGCTCAACCTGGGCACGCCGGGGCAGGCGACCGGGCTGTCACAGTTCGGCGGCGGGTCCACCGCCTCGGCCATCACGCAAGACGGCATCGGGGCCGGCTCGCTCACGCAAGTGAGCATCGACGCGAACGGCATCGTGCAGGGCACGTTCACCAACGGCCGCACCATCCCGCTCGCCACCCTGGCCATCGGCTCGTTCAACAACGAGGGCGGGCTGATCCGCACCGGCCAGAACTACTACACCACCGGGCCGGGGTCGGGCGAGGCGCTCGTCGGGCCGGCCGGCAGCGGCGGGCGGGGGGCGGTGCAGGGGGCGGCACTGGAAGGGTCGAACGTGGACGTCGCCATCGAGTTCAGCCGGCTCATCCTGGCCCAGCGGGGGTTCCAGATCAACTCGCGGACGGTGTCGATCGCCAACGAGACGCTGCAAGAGCTGGCCAACTTGGTGCGGTAAACAGTGGAACCGGGAACGCAGTGACCGGGTGGGTTCGCGCCCACCCGGTCACTGCGTTCCCGGTTCCAGTAACGACTACCCGGTCACTGCGTTCCCGGTTCTACGACTTCAGCCCGTCCACCGCCTCGCGGGTGAGCGCCTCGGTCTGCTCCTTCAGTTCCCGCGCCTCCGGCGTGTCCGCGAACCCGCCCATGCCGGCCTTCTCGCCGAGTAGCAGCGTGAGCAGCGCCGCCAGCGGCCCGCCGACCGCACTGCCACCATCGCCGCTCGCCCCACTCACGAACATCCGCTCCGGCACCAGCGGCTGCGTGCTGTTCGCCAGCCGGTCGGCCAGCACCGCCAGGGCGTACAGCCGCGGGTCGCCATACGCGGCCACCTTCTTGAGCACCACCGACGCCTCGGCCAGGCCGATCTGCAGCGCCCTCTGCCCCTCGCCGCGGCCGGCCAGCACCTTCTGTTTGGCGTCGGCCTCGGCGAGCAACACCGTCTGCTCGGCCTGCCGCCGCGCCTTCGCCAGCTCCGCCTCGGCCACCACCACCGTCTGCTCACCCTGCTTGCGGGCGCGGGCCAACTCCGCCTCCCCGCGGCTCTCGGCCATCTTCACCTCGGCCTGGGCGTTGGTCAGTTGCACCTGCACGGCGGCGATCGCCTGCGCCTCGTTCAAGCTCCGCAGCTTCTCCGCCGCCGCCCGCTGCCGCTCGAACGTCTCCAGTTGCTCCATGCTCAGTTGCCGCAGCCGCAGTTGCTCGAGCAGCGTCTCGATCTTGTTGTCCTTGTCGGCGGCCGTCGGCTTGCCGATGAGCACGTCCACGCACTCGATGTCGAACTCGCGGAAGCGGTTCCGCAGTTCCACCCGCGCCTCGTTCTGGATCACGTCCCGCTCGTGCAGCAGGGCCAGCATCGTCTTCTTGTGGGCGATGTCGCGGAAGAAGGCACTCAGCATCGGATCGATGGTCTGCGTGATCAGCTTCTTCACGTCGCCGAACCGCTGGATGACGCTCGGGGCACGCTGGTAGTCGATGTGGACGACCACCGACAGCGGCAGCAGCGGCTCGTACGCATCCCGCGTGACGAGGTCGATGCTCCGCAAGCCCTCGTCGAACTTGTGCGCCTCCGTCTTGCCCGTGATCCAGTGCAGCACGAAGTTCGTCGTCGGCACCTGGATCACCTGCCCGGCGTACACGTTGAACGGGTACTTGCCCGGCCCGAGGGGCCGCTCCCACACGCCCCGCTCGCCCTCCTGCACCCGCTCGCCGTGGCGGAACGTCGTCCCGCTCACGTCGCGGCCGGCCCGCCCGACGTAGCTCACCACCACCCCCACGTGGCCGATGGGCACCACCGTCTTCGGCACCATCTCGATCGTGGCGAACCAGCGGTTGATGAAGTACGTGCCGTCCGTCAGCGGCGCGTACTGCCGCCCGCGGCGACCGCCGGCGGTCAGGAACGCCTCCGGGTCCTGGTAGTTGTTGTGGTAGCTCGCGCCGTCCGGTTCGGTGCCGACGGCCGGGGCGATGATCTCGCCCGGCGGCAGGCTCGGCCCGTCGTGGACCGTGACCACGCCGATCACGTCGTCGTGAACGGCCGTCTCGCCCTGCTCGCTGCTGCCGCCGATCACCACCGGGTGGAACCCGTTGCTCTCGGTCAGTTGCGTGTGCCACGTCTTCACCGAGTTCGACTCCTGAGCGTCGAGCAGTTGCGACAGGGTGTACGCGCGGTTCTCGGTCATCACCACGAACGCCGCCGGGTTGATGGCGTACACGCCTTCGCGGAGGATCATCCGCTGCCGCCCCCGCTGGCCGTGCTCGCTATCGTCGTCGCCGCGGGTGAGGAACCCGCGGGCGTCCTGGAAGTTGCCGCACTCGACCACCCGGCCGATGGTCTGGCTGGGCGGCAGCGGCAGGCCGTCGCGCGCGTACACGTACCCGATTTGACCCTGCGGAACGGTCACGAGCGGCACCACGTGAACGCGGTACTGCCACCGCCACAGGCCGAAGTGCAGCCCGCCGCGGAGCAGGTCAGCCTGGTAGCCGGCCTCGCCGCCCAGCGCGATGATCCGCCCGCCGGACACCGACCCGGAGTGCGACCACAGCCTCTCCACGACCCCGACCTTGTCGTTCGGAATCACCTTGACGCACGCCCACCAGAGGACCAGCGGGACGAGAACCACCAGCAGGACCACCCACCAGTAGGACTGGAACAGGGTGGCCACATCGCCGTTGGCGAACATGGGAGACCTTCCACGCAGAAGACGGGGCGCGATCGTCCGAGATGACGGCGACGAGGGTGCCCGTTCAGTGGCGGCGGAACACACGTCCGCGCCGGCCTGCGAGGTTAGCTGACGGGCTAGGGCTTGAACGTGCCCCGGTGAACTCGGCTCACCTGCGCCCCGGACGGCGTCTCTCGTCGCCGTCGTTGGGTCCCCCGCTCCCGCGTTGTGCCGCGGGATTCGGCTGCATACCAGGAGTTTCGCACACGAACCCGCCGCATTCCAGTGAAATCGCCGTCGGATTGGTTCATTCCACTCCCCCCCACCCATCCGTGGAACCATGTCCTGTTCGTAGAACGTCCCATGCCGGCCAAGCACTTACGGCGATTCCCACTCCCGCCGCACCGTCCGAAACGAACCGTAGAAACCGGCCCCGCGTAGGTGTAGAATGAAGCCGGTATAACACCGTATTCCCGGAGGTCGGACATGACCCGAACCGCACGCTGGATCGCCCTCGGGGTGTTGGCCGTCGCTGTCGTCGCCATCCCGTTCGTCGGGTGTAAGGTGAACACCCCCGTCCCGCCGACCGGCAGCCCGGACGGGGTGAAGGTGGCCGTCACTTTCCCGGCGCTGTACTCGCTGGCCGCGAACGTGGTCGGCGACACGGGCAGCGTGACGAGCGTGAAGAGCACGCAAGGCGCGCACGGCTCCGAGGTGACGAGGACGGAACTCGACGCCGTCGGGGCGGCCGACCTCCTGTTCGTGAACGGCCTGGGCCTCGACGACGAGTTCGCCAAGAAACTGGCCGCAAGTTCGCCGAACAAAAACTTGAAGGTGGTGAAGGTGGGCGACCAACTGAAGCACAAGTACCTGCTGCACGGCACCGGCTGTACCTGCGAGGACGACGCACACAAGCCCGAAGAGGACGAGGACGCCCACGACCCGCACGTGTGGATGGGCCTCGACCGCGCCGTGCCGATGGTGGACACCATTTGCAAGGAGTTGAGCGACAAGTACCCGCAGCACAAAGACACCTTCTACGCCAACGCCGAAGCCTACAAGACCAAGCTGAAGGCGATCAAGGCGGAGGGCGACGCGGCACTCGCCGGCACCGACAAGAAGGATCGCAAGATCGTCACCGCCCACGGGTCGATGGCCTACTTCGCCGACACGTTCAAGATCACGGTGGTGGACACCATCCAGAAGTCGGCCGGCCGCGAGCCGAGCAAGAAGCAACTCGACGAACTGGTGGAGAAGTGCAAGAAGGATGGCGTGAAGGTGATCGCCTCCGAGCCGCAGTTCAGCAAGCTGGGCGGGGTGAAAACGCTGGCCGACGAACTGAAGCGGCTGGGCATCACCGTGACCGTCATCGAACTGGACAACCTGGAGTCGGCCCCCGCCGCCGACCTGAAGGCCGACTGGTACGAGACCAAGATGCGGGCCAACATCGCCGCCCTGAAGGACGTGTTCAAGTAGACCACACTGTAGCCGGCCTCTGTGAGGCCGGTCGGAACCGGGGTCACAGACCCCGGCTACACCAAAACGATGCCCCCGCCCCTCCGCATGGCCGATGTGCCGCCGCTCGTCTCCTTCCGCAACCTGCAAGTGCGGCGGGGCGGGCGGATCATTTTGAATGACCTGACCGCTGACATCCCCCGCGGCGGCATCACCGCACTGGTCGGGCTGAACGGCTCCGGCAAATCGACGCTCCTCCGCACCATGCTCGGCGAACTGCCCTATCAGGGCGAACTGAAGTACCGTTGCGGGCACGACCACAGCCGCCCGCGGCCGGAGTATGTGGGCTACGTGCCGCAGCGGTTGCACATCGACGCCCGCCTGCCCATCACCGTTCGCGACCTGTTCGGCCTGGCGCTGAACAAGTGGCGACCGCTCATGTTCGGCGTCGGCAAGGGCGTGGTGAAGCGGGCGGTGGAGTTGCTCCGTCGGGTGAAGGCCGATCACATTCTGGATGTGCCGGTTGACGGACTCAGCGGCGGGCAGATGCAGCGGGTGTTGCTCGCCCTGGCCATCGACCCGCAACCGGAACTGCTGCTGCTCGACGAACCGGCCGCCGGCATCGACTTCAAAGACGAACAGAACTTCTACGAGCTGATCGCCGACCTGAACCGCGGCACCGGCGTGACGGTGGTGCTGGTGTCGCACGACCTGCCGACGGTGGGCAAGTTCGCGTCGCACGTGCTGTGCTTGGCCGGCGGGCAGATCCGCAGCCAGGGCCACCCGGCCGACGTGCTGACGGACGCGAACGTGGCGGCCACGTTCGGGGCGAAGGCTCGGTAATGGAACCGGGAACGCAGTGACCGGGTTCGCTCGTCACCCCGCTCACTGCGTTCGGGGTTCCATTCGGTCACTGCGTTCCCGATTCCATCCGTACCATATCCGGCGTTCCGTACTCCCCGGAGCCACCCATGCCGAAGAGCACGCTCAACCCGCGGATCGCGGTGTACACCGGCACGTTCGACCCCGTTCACCGCGGGCACCTGGACGTAATCGACCGGGCCAGCCGCCTGTTCGACCGCGTCATCGTCGGCGTCGGTATCAACCCGGAGAAGAAGACGTACTTCGACATCGACGAGCGGGTGGAGCTGATCCGGGCCGTGACGGCGCAGCACGCGAACGTGGAGGTGTTGAAGTTCGAGGGGCTGGCCGTGCGGTTCGTGCGTGGGGCGGGCGCCCGCATCATGGTGCGGGGCTTACGCACGCTGTCCGACATGGAGTACGAGTTCACCATGTCGCTGATGAACCTGAACCTGGACCCGGAGATCGAGACGGTGTTCCTGATGGCGAAGGAGGAGTTCTCGCACGTGAGCAGCTCCCTGCTGCGGCAAATCGCGGTGTTCGGCGGCGACCTGTCGAAGTTCCTGCCCCAGCCGGTGGGGGCGGCGTTGATGCGGCGGGCGACGGAGAAGTGAATCGGCGGGCGGCGCGACGTGAGAAGTAGGTCGGGCCAGTTCTGGTAGGGCGGGTCGAGCGGCCAGCGAAACCGTCGGCGCATCCGGGCAAGTGAAACGCCAACGTATTCAACAGCCGGCCGCGACGCCCCGCCGCGCACCGCATTCGGGGTCGGTGGCGGGGCATCGCGGCCGGGCGGTTGGGCACCGGAAGCATCCGACAAACAGCGAGCGCCTCAGCGTACCCCGGCCGCTCGACCCGCCCTACCGAAACGGACCGCGCGCCGACGGGCACACGCGGTACACGTCGTCGGCCACGGCACGGGCGAAGGCTTCAACCTCCCCACGCCCGAAGTCGGTCGGGTGCGGGCTGCCGATGAGCACCACCAGGCGGCCGGCCGGTTCCGGAGGCGGTTCGGTCCAACTGGCCGTGGCCCGGCTCAGCAGGTGATCGAGTTGTAACCCGGCTTGCGCCTCGGCTTCGTCGGCCGGCCCCCACACCCGCCGGCCGGTCTGCGTCCAGTAGAGCACATACAGATCGCCACTCGCTCCCGTCAGCGTTCGTGACGTGACCGGCAGTTCTCCCCCGCCATCCGGCGAGATCGTCACCACCCCCCGGCTCGTCTCGCGGTAGCCGACGTTCGGCAGGCACACGTCCGGGTGGTGATACCCGCGAACGGCGTGAGCCGAGGTCCAGTAGATCACCCACACGGTTGCCGAGCGGCCGAGCGGGTTGCGGTACTCGCGGTGGACAATAGCATCGGCTTGCAACAAATCGGCCACATGCGGCGGCACCGGCGGGCGGGCGACTTCGACCCATTCACCCAACTGCGGCGACACCTCGCCGAGTGGGGGCGTGGGAACCGGCGGGGGCACGAGCGTGCGGCCGTGCCACACCACCACGACCGAGGCACTGAGTGAACACGCCAACACGATGGAGATGAACCACGGCGATGCGGGCAGTGGCCTGGCGGCAACAGTCGCATCGGCCGGCTTCTTCGGGGTCACGCACTTCGACAGCAGCCACACCACCCCCAACCCGACCAGCACCGTGCCGAAGCCGAGGGCGTCGTGCCAGCCGCCGCGGATGTACGCCGCACCCGCCGCCTCTTGAACCACCCCGCTGAGCGTCACCCGCAGGACGTTCACGCCCACCACCACCGGCACCGCCGCCGCCACGAGCAGCAGGCCGCGTACTACGCCGGACCGCTTCCAGAAGGCGAAGTACGCCGCGAACGCCGTCAGCGCGGTCAGCGCCGTCACCCCGCTGCACGTCTCTTCGATTCCGAGTTCGCCACCCGGCAGCACGATCAGAAACCCGCCGGGCCGGGTGACGGAGTAGCCGACCGCGCCCAACACCCACGCCGACGCCTCCGTGGTGATCGCCTGCAAGCGGTGTTGCACGAGGCGAAGCAGCGACTCCGGCGGGGGAAGTGCGAACGCGACGAACACCAGCGGGAAGAGCAGTTTCACCACCGCCCGCCGGCCGAACGCGGCGAACAGCCAGCCGGCCGTTGCGAGCGTGAGGGCGACCCACAGCACCCAGAACGGCACGCTGCGGGCGTTGAACAGCACGAAGTACCCTGCCCATGCAAGCGGGCACAGGATGGCACCGAGTGACGCGAGCACGCTGCCGAGGAACGGACGCGGGGCGATGGTGTTCACTTGACGCCAGCGCATCACCGCCGCCAGCACCGCACCCGCCAACACCAGGTAGCGATCCACCGCCGACACGTCGGCCCGCCAGTGGGCGACCACCGCCGCGACCAACCCGGCGTACCCTGCCGCGAGTACGACAGGCGGAACGAACTGGCGGAGGTGGGTCACTACTGAGTTTGCCCCTGAGAGTCGGTCAACGCCCCCCACCCGGTTCGGTGGCTCCGCCACCTGAACCGACCTCCCCTGCAAGGGGGGAGGTGTGGTGATCGCGTGTCCCTACAAGTGACCCTGGCGAGAAGACCAACCACCCCCACCTCCCCCCTTGCGGGGGAGGTCGCCAACTCCGCAGGAGTTGGCGGGAGGGGGGGACTCGGCCGCCACATTCCTGTGACTCACCCGTCACGGCTTCTTCGGCTCGTCCTTCTTCTCGGGCAGCTTCTTGGTCACGTCGTCGAGCAGGATCTTCGCGTCGGCGCGGTAAATGAACATGCCGTGCTTCACGCCGAGTGCGCCGGTCAGCAGCTTGTGCGCGTCCTCGTGCTTCTGCTTGTCGGCCAGCAGTTTGGCGACGAAGAACGCCCCGTCTGAACTGATCTGCCCGGAGTTGAGCACGGTGCCAAGTGCCCGCTCGGCGTCGTCGGCTTTCCCCATCTTGTAGTTGCACCAGCCGAGGACGGCGTACCCGGCGGGCGACTTCGGGTTCTGCTTCACCAGCGTGTCGGCCAGTTCCGCCGCCCGCTTCCGCTTCTTCTCGTCGCCCGTCTCGCTCAAGCACATGCAGAGGAACGAGAGCGCACTCAGGTCGCCGGGGGCGTCCTTGTACACCCCTTCGAGGAGCGGCTCGGCGGCGGTCGCGTCCTTCTTGTGCAGCATCCAGATGGCCCGTGCCACGGTCGTCTCCTTGCCCGTCGGGTCCAGCTTGCCGGCCGCCTCGATGTACGGCCCGGCGGCGTCCGTCTTGCCCGAGTTCAACAGCCACAGGCCGTACTCCCGCGACGCCTTGGCGCTCTTCGCGTGCGCCGTCACCGCCTTCTGTAGCCACCCCTCCACCTTGTCGAAGTGGGCCGCCTGCCTGGTCGCGTCGGGTTCGGCGACGGCCCGCAGTTGCCACTGGTTGGCCAACTGCAATTCGGGCGGGTCGATGCTCGGGTCGTCGGCGAACGCCTGCGTGTACTCCTTCTCCGCCTCCGCCGGCTTGTCTTGGCGGAACACGATGGTGGCCAGCCGGCTCCGCATCACGCCGTTCTTCGGGTCGGCGTTCAGCAACTCCAGCGCGTACTCCTTGGCCGACGAGAAATCCCCGCGGGCGAAGCACGTCTCGATCAGTCCGCTACGAGCTTCACGTGCGAACCGCTTCTTCTGGTCGGCGTCCCATCGGCTGTCCGCCGACAGGTCGAGCGCGCTCCGCAGGTTCAGTACGGCCTCCGTCAGCCGCCCTTCGCCGAACGCGAAGTTGGCGTTCAGCAGGTAGCCTTCGGGGTGCTTCGGGTCTTCAACCAGGGCCTGTTCGACGAGCGCCCGCGCCGCCTGCCCGTTGCCCGCTTGAAAGAACCACTGCGCCACCTGCACCTTCGGCGGCGACAGGGTCTGGTTCGTCTTCCCGGCTTTCGCCAGCTTGTCGAGCGCGTCGGGAATCTTGTTCGCCTTGAACAGCGCGAGCGCCTCTTCCAGGTCGGTCGGCGTGGCCGGCTTCGGCGGTGGTGGCGTCTGGGCGAACAGCGAGGCCGCGAGCAGCAGCACGCACGCCAGTGCGGAACGGGTCACGGGGTCTCTCGCAGGGTGGCGGGGAGGGCGTTCAGGTCGGCGTCGTCTTGCGGGGTGCGGGGCAGGCGGCGGGCGGCGACGACGAGCGACCGGCCGCGGGCGGTGTCGGTGCGGGTGTGATACGCGAGGGCCAGGTGAACGCACACGGCGGCGGACGGCGGGCCGAGCGTGCGGGCCGCTTCGAGCGTGGCAATCGCCGCGTCGGTCTGCCCGTTCGCCAACTGCACCATGCCGACGACGGCCAGTTGCTCGCCGCTCAGCAGCCCGCCGCGGTCGCGCTGCTCGAACAGCGGGGAAATGTCCTTCACCGCCTTCGCCGGGTCGTTCAACCCCTTCAACCGCAGGCGAGCGAGCATGGCGGCGGTGTCGGCGTCGTCGGGCGAGATCGCGCGAACACGTTCGAGGGCGAAGGCCGCCTCGCGGGTGCGGACCGGCTCCCAGCGGGGACTGCCGTACTCGGCCCAGCGGGACAGCAACACGGCACGGGCGGCCAGCGCGTCGGCATCCGACGGCCACCGCAGCAGCGTGCGATCCAGCAACTTCAGCGCGAGCGGGGCCAACTCCGCATCGAACGCGGTGTCGGTCAGTCCGCGAACCGCCGCCGCCGCGACCGCCGCGTTCTCCCGCGTCTCCACCCGTTCGAGCCAGTCGGGGAGCAGCACACCCAGGCCGGCGTCGTGCAGCGCGCGGGTGTACACGCGCACGAGCACCGGCTCGGCGAGGAGCGCCGGTTCGCCCAGGTCGCGGAGCCGCTGCACCGCCCCGTGCGTGTCGCCGACCTGGAGTTTCAGCACCACATCGAGGCGGATCACCCGAGCATCGGTCGGGGCCACGGCCGCGGCGTGGCGAAGGGCAATGGCGGCCACGTCCCGCCGCGGGGCGTCGAGCGCGGTCTCGGCGACGAGCAACAGCAACTGAAGGTTCGTCGGGTCGGCATCGGCGGCGGCGGCGAGCGTGCGGAGCGCCTCGTCGGTGCGGTCGGTCGCGCGGAGCAACAGGGAGTACAGCGCGAGCAAGCCGGCGTCGTTGCCGCACGCCTTCAGCCCGGCCCGCACTTCATCGACAGCGGCCGGCAAGCGGTTCGCCCGCACCTCGGCTTGCGCCAGCCCGTGATACGCGGCGGCTGTCTTCGGCGTTCGCTCCTTCGCCCGCCGCCACACGCGAACGGTGCGGGCGTCGTGCTCCTTCGCCAGCCCGTCGCGCTGCTCGGCGGTCATCTGCTTCGCGCGGTGTAAACGGTCGATGGCGACGGTGAGACGGTTGCAACTGGTGCCGAGGCGAGTGAGCACGGCCGCGTCGTCCGACTGCGCCGCGGCGTCCGCCAGCCGCACGACGGCGGCAATGGCACTGCCCAACCGGGCGGGCGGCGGGTCGTCGAACCCGAGTAGGTAGCAGTCGATCAACTCCACCTTCACGGCGGGCGGGTCGTCGTCCACGCCGGGCGAGTTCAGCACGTCCACGACGACATCGTTCACGAACCTTCGCAGTGGCGTGACATCCCGCCCGGTGCGGCGGAACAGGTCGTGCGCGAGCAGCAGGCCGGCCGGGTTCGGGCCACCGACACGCGGGTCGGGCAGGCGGTCGAGTTGCTCGCGGGCGGTGGTCGGGTCGCCGGCCACGAGTGCGGCGAGTGCCACCAGACACCTGGAAATCCAGTCGTCCGGCTCGTGGGCCAGTCGCTTGCGGGCTTCGCGGGCGGCGTCGGCCCACTGCCCGCGGCGGGCGTGCAAGGTGGTCGTCAGCAGGCACAACCGCGGGTCGTCGGGCGGGGCGATGCCGGAATTGATTGTCTCGCGGTAGCGGTCACACAGCGGGTCGGCGGTGAGCGCGGTAATGGTGTCGAGCGCCGCCCGCATCTCGGTCTCGTCGCCCGCCTTGGCCGCCTTGTCGAACCGCGCCCACTGCGCCACCGCCGCTTGCGCCCGTTGCCGCTGATCCAGTTTGTTCACCACCACCACCGCACCGATGCCGACCGCGACGACCGCCAGCAGCACGCCCACGCCGACGAGCCACCGCCGGGCGAACCAGCGGGAGCGGGCGGGCGATGTGGTCGGAGGCACGGCCATGCGACACCGAGCGAGGTCAGGTCATGGTAGGTCTGCCGGCCGTGCGGCGGAACACCTCGACCAGTTCACGGGCGAAGCGGTCTACACCGAACGCTCGCAATGCCGTTTCGCGGGCCGCCTGCCCGAGCCGCGTTCGCAGTGCCCCATCCGTTACCAGCCGGTGAATCGCGGCGGCGAGCGCGTCCACATCGCCCGGCGGGTGGCCGAGTGCATCGACACCATCGGTGAACAGTTCCACAGCCCCGCCCGCCGCCGACACCACCACCGCCCGCCCGCAACTCATCGCCTCCGCGATGGTCAAGCCGAACGGCTCCGGGCGGGTGCTGGCGTGAACCACCACATCGAGCATTCGGTACACGTCGGCCGGGTCGGGTTGAAACGGCACGAACTCGACGCGGTCTGTCAGCCCGAGCTGATCCGCCATTCGCATTAACTCGACATGTGTCCACTGCGAGCCGGCGGTGGTGTAGATCGGCTCGCCGACGATGTAGCCACGCACCGGCAATTCGGGTGGCAACCGCGCGAGTGCGTTCAGGAATACGGCGTGCCCCTTCCAGTTCGCGTAGGTGGCGACGAGGCCGACGCGAACGAAGTCGCAGGAAGTGGTCTGTTTGCACCCCCGTTAGCCCCCCCGCAAAACGCCCCCCGGGCCCCCGCAAAACCCCCGATCCCCCCCCCCCCCCCCCCAAACCCCCCCCACCCGCCCCGCCC
>JANNVG010000326.1:0-1770 GCA_031414395.1 Fimbriiglobus sp. | reverse complement strand
CGCTGAAGGTCGGGCGGAGTTGCCCACCCGGCTCTTTGCCGCACGGGGTGAGCTGTTCCCCACTGATCTCCCACACCCACGGCTCCTTGATCGCTTGCCCCTTATTCACCCGCTCGGCCGTCTCCCACTTGCCGTCCAGGGTGAACCGCTTCGCCTTCACCTTCGGCACCGGGGCGGCCACCAGCGGCACGGCCAGCACCACCAACACGACGAGCGAGCGGAGCATGTCGAACATCCCCCAGAAAGCTGAAGCCAGTGTACCCGATCGCCGCGAAGATTTCACACGCCCGGCCGAAATGCCCATCATAAACTGTCGGCACCGCCGAGAAGCCCCATGTCCGTCCGCCCCGACCGCGAAGCGTTCATCCCCGTCCGCGTGGCGGACCTGGTGGACGTGCTGTGTCACGAGACCGGCCCGGCCTTCGACCAGCCCTTGCCCGCGGCCGATCAGACCGCCTTCCGCCGGTTCGCCGAGTCGGTCGGCGAGCACGTCCACCACGACTACCTGCGGCGGCTGAAGCGGCTGAAGGCCGACTACGACCAGTTCGACCCGGACTGCGACCTGCTCGCCCTGTCGCCCGAACCGCCCGACGGCGGGAAGAAGCTGGACGACCTGTTCGACCAGTTCGCCCGCCTGCTGATGCAGGCCAACTACCGCCGGCTGAACCGGGAGGAGTTGGAGGAGGTGGCGCGGGGGGCCAGCCAGTGGGGGGTGGACATGCGGGTGGAGTGGGAGGCGTTCGACAAGCTGGACGTGTATGTCCGGGGGCTGACCACCGGCACCCGCGTGGTGCGGAACTGGAAGACCCTGTTCCGCAAGCGGGAGGTGGATGTGCCGGTGTTCGCGCGGGTGGTGGTGATGCTCAAGCAGCGGGAGCACAAGGCGCTCGGGAAGGGGGCGGACACGAAGAACGTGTTCCTCAAGCTGTTCAAGGACATCCCGCGGAAGGACGTGGAGATGCTTCTGCCGGCCACCCGCATCCGCTTCGGCCTGTTCGACAAGTTGCGGCTCGGGGGCACCGGGCTGGGCACGTTCGGGTTCGTGCTGTTCAAGCTCGTGTCCCTCCTCGGCCCGCTGCTGAAGGTGGGCACCTTGCTCGCCACCGGGGCCATCTTCGGCGAGCTGTTCGACGAGAAGGGGTTGGTGTACCTGCTGGCCGTGTACGCCCCGCTGGCGCTGCTCGGCGGGTACGCCTACAAGACCTACGCCAGCTACGCCACCACCCGCCAGACGTACCAACTGCAACTGTCCAAGAGCCTGTACTACCAGAACCTGGACAACAACGCGGGGGTGCTCTACCGCCTGCTCGACTCGGCCGAGGAGCAGGTCGTCCGCGAGGTGCTGCTGGCGTACTTCTTCCTGTGGCGGTACGCCGGGGAAGCGGGGTGGACGGCGGAGGAGCTGGACCAACGCATCGAACAAGACTTGTCCGCCCGGCTGGGGGTGGAAGTGGACTTCGAGATCGCCGACGCGGTGGCGAAGCTCGAACGGGCCGGCGTGGTGGAGCGGACCGGCGACCGCCTGCGGGCGCTGCCCGTGTGCGAGGCGACGGCGAAGATCGACGAGACGTGGAACACCCTGGCCGAACCGGACGTGCGGTCGCCCGACAAGGGCGCGGTGGGGTGAGTTCGACACGGGTGGCCGACTCTCGCCGAGAGTCGGACGGGGTGTCGGCATGAGTGCCGAACGTGGAGTTGGGGATGGCCGTCTCGCGCTCCACGCCGGTTTCACTCGCGTCGGCCCCCGTCCGACTCTCGCCGAGAGTCGGA
>JANNVG010000325.1:0-3018 GCA_031414395.1 Fimbriiglobus sp. | reverse complement strand
CCCGCCACAAGCCGGTGGAACGCATACCCGCCGGCTTCCCGCTTCACGCTGAACCGCCCCGTCGAATAGCTCCGACTGCCCAGCCCGCGTTGCACTTGCTCGCAGATCAGCACGTCCTCCGACTGCACCTGTTCGGCCACGTCCACGCTCTGCCGCTTGAACTCGTCTGTCGCGTCGGGTGCGAAGTAGAAGTCGAACACCACCCGGCAGCGGTCTACGCCGAGTGGCAGCACGAGGTTGGTGTCCATCACGCCGTCCGACACATTGACCATGAAGTTCGGCCACAGCCACCAGTAGGCGGCGGTGCCGGTGCGGGTGGCCCCGACGCTGCCGTCCGTTGGCGTGAGCGGGCTGGTCTGCACGCTACAACGGTCGAACACGTGGGTGCGGTACTGCTGGTAGTCGATGGCCCCGGCGAGGGCCGGGTGAACGGTGTGGACGTGATACCCGCCGTCCAGGTAGTTATCGACGTACACCTTCCAGTTGCACGCGAGGTCGTAGGACCGGCGGGCGTGCCACAGCAATGCCCCCCTCTCCCCTTGCGGGAGAGGGGGGAAGAAGTGGAAACGGCGCGAACTCCTCCGCCACATCCTGCGCCGGCTTCTCGAGGCTCACCCACACCCACCGGCCGAACTCGGCGACCGCACCCACCGGCACCAGCCCGTTGTCCTGTTTCTCGAAGTCGCACACGCCGTCCCACTCGGGCGTGCCCTTCAGCCGGCCGGCGAGGTCGTAGGTCCAGCCGTGGTAGCGGCAGCGGAGCTTGCCCACGCACCCCGCTTCGTCGTTCAGGATGGGTGCGGCCCGGTGACGGCAGACGTTGAAAAAGCCCCGCAACTCTCCGTCGTCGCCGCGCACCACCAGCACCGGCTCGCCGGCGATGTCGGCCGTGATGAACTCGCCCGACTTGGCCACCTGTTCCGCTCGCCCGACGCACTGCCAACTTCGCCCGAACACGGCGGCACGCTCGGCGACCAGCACTGCGGGGTCGGTGTACCACCTCGCGGGCAGGGTGTGCGCCCGCTCCAGTGGCAGGGTTGAATCAAATGGGGCGAGCGGTGGCAGTGTCATGTCGACAGTTTACTTCGCCTTCATCAACCGCTCCACCTCCCACACCTTCACCGCGTCCTTGCCGACGGTGAGCAGCTTCTTCCCGTCCGGCGAGTACGCCACGCTGAACACGGCTTCCTTGTGCTCCTTCGCGGAAGCGACCAGCTTGCCGGTCGCGGCGTCGAACACCCGCACCAGCCCGTCCGTACACGCCGTCGCCAAGTGCTTGCCGTCGGGCGATAAGGCCAAGCCGTTGATGGCCTCCTTCTCCGGAACGGCGTCGGCGGTCACGTCCTTGCCGACGAGCACCAAGGCAGACCCCTTGCCGATGGCCGTTCCGCCGAACGCCGTCACCTTACCGTCGGCGGATACCGCCACGCTTCGCACGTCCAGTCCGAGTTTGGTGATGGACAGCAGGGTGCGGCCGGTTTTGGCGTCCAGGGTCAGGCACCCGCCGCCGGTGCCAGCGACGAGGAGCGACCCGTCCGTCGGGTGGAAGGCGATCGCATTCGGCCGTCCGCCGTTGTCGCCGAGTTTGCTAATCCAGTGCGTCCTCCCGGTCGCTGCGGCGAATACGGTCACCTCCTTGCTCGAGAAGGATGCCAACTGTTTCCCGTCCGCGGACAGGGCGATCGGGTCTTCAGGTGGTACCGCCCGGATTGCCGTATCCGGGTTGTCCGGCTTGTCCCAATCCCACCACGTCACCCGCACGCGAACCGCCTGCCCCTGGCCTCCGGGAGTGAACAGCGAGCCGGATGCATACACGCTCTTGCCGTCGGGCGACACCGCCAGCGACTGCGGAAGGAAGGCGTCTTCGCGCAGGACTTTCGCAGCGGTGAGTGTTTTCGTCACTTTGCCCGTGTCAACGTCACGAAGGTCCACCCCATCGGCGGATGACACCAGCACGCCCTTCCCGTCGGGCAGCCACACGCCCGCCAGCCGCTCGGCCCGACTCGCCTTCCAGTCCACCATCACTGCCTCCGACCAGACGACGAGTTTCGATTTGTCCTTCGGCACCGGGGCGGCGATGGCCACTCCTGTCGGGTTCGGGGTGATCGACCACCCGCCGACGAACAGCAATCCGCCGAGGATGCCCGCCGCGAGTGCCGCCTTCGCGCAGGTCGTTTTCATGCTGAATGCCTCCGAAATCAGGTGTTCGATGACGGGCGAGACCGCACGGCCGGGGGACATTGCCGCTTGCACCGTGGCCGCCGACGGCCCGCCGATGAGTCCGAGGACGACGGCGGGGAGTGCCAGCCCGCGGGCGTCGAGACGGGAACGCAGCTTCGCCCGTGCGCGTCCCAGCCGCCCCTTCGCCGACCCGACCGACCAGCCGAGCCGGGCGGCCGCATCTTCGAGTGACGTGTGGTCGATGCCGCACAGCACCAGCACCGACCGCTCGGCGTCGGACAACTTCGCCAACTCGTCGTCCACCGCGGCGAGCAGTTCGCGGGCGGTCATGGCGTCGAGCGGGTCGGCTGACACCGGGGTGTCAGTGGGAAGTGGCGACGTGCTGCGCTCGCCGCGGGTGGCCTTCACGGCCAGTCGGTGGGCGGTGCGGTGCAGCCAGCCGGGGAGCGCACCGGCGGTGCGGATCGAGTCGGCTTTGCGAGCGAGGACCACGAACGTGGCCTGGAACACGTCTTCGGCGGTAGCGTGAATTCGGCAGCGGGTGCGGGCCACCCGCCACACCAGCCGGGCGTACCGCCGCACCAGCAGGGCGAACGCGGCGTCGTCCTGAGTTGCGACGTACCGGGCCAGCAGTTCGGCGTCGGGTTCGGCCGACGCCGACGGCCCGAGGGCGACGAGGACCGACGGCAGCGGGCGTGTGGCCATATCTGGAGAGAGGCGTGGTGTGGGAAATCGGCACGGGGGATGTCGCCTTTCGATACGCGAAAGTGAGCGGCGGACTTTCGCGGATAGAAAGGCGACGAAAAATTGGTCAACGGTATCCAGAAAACGAAAGTC
>JANNVG010000324.1:0-3515 GCA_031414395.1 Fimbriiglobus sp. | reverse complement strand
TGCCGTCCGTCCGAATCGCCTTGCTCGTCGTCTTCGCGTTCGCCGCCTTCGGTACGACGGTCTCGGCTGCGCGGGGGAAACGCCTGAACCTGCTCATCATCACCGCCGACGACATGAACGCCGATTCGGTCGGATGGATGGGCAACAAGCTGAACCTGACGCCGAACGTGGACGCGTTCGCCAAGACCGCCCACCGGCTGGTGAATAACCACAACACCTGCCCCATCTGCCAGCCGGGGCGGGAGGCGCTACTCACCGGGCGTGTGCCACACCGCTCGGGGGCGCTCGGCTTCAACCCGATCAACAAGGACGTGCCCACGCTGGTGGAGGTGCTGAAGGCGGCCGGCTACCACACCGCCGCCGTCGAGAAAATCATCCACATGGCCCCGGCGGACAAGTTCCCGTGGGACGACAAGCAGCAGGGCGGCATGGGCAAAGACCCGGCCAGGATGCGGGCGGCGGTGAAAGAGGTCCTGTCGAAGGCGGCCGAATCGAAGAAGCCGTTCTTTCTGAACGCCAACATCACCGACCCGCACCGGCCGTTCTTCGGCGTGGGCGGGAACGCCAAAGGCGAAGGCTCGACCGACGGCATCACCCCGCTGACGGCGAAGGACGTGACGGTGCCAAGCTTCCTCGAAGACCTGCCGAAGGTGCGGGAGGAGGTGGCCCAGTACTACTCCAGCGTCAAGCGGCTCGACGTGTCGTTCGGCGCGATCATGGACGAGTTGAAGGCGGCCGGTCGAGTGGACGACACGCTCGTCGTCTTCTGGTCGGATCACGGCATGTCGTTCCCGTTCAGCAAAGCTACGGTGTATTACAACGGCACGTGGTCGCCGGTTCTGGTTCGCATCCCCGGCATGGAGAAGCCGAAGGAGTTGACGCAGTTCGTCAGCAGCGTGGACGTGATGCCGTCCCTGCTGGAGTTGCTGAAGGTGGACCCTCCGAAGGGCATGGACGGGCGGTCGTGGGTGCCGCTGTTGAACGGGGAGACCCAACTCGACCGCGACTTCGTGGTCACCCACGTGAACACCGTCAGCAGCGGAAAAGCGTTTCCGCAGCGGTGTGTGCGGAACCAAACGCACTCGCTGCAGTTTCATGCCTGGGTGGGCGGGGGGACGCCGTTCCGGGTGGAGGCGATGAGCGGGCTGACCTTCAACGCCATGAACGCCTCCAGCGACGAGGCGGTCAAGAAGCGGGTGAAGCAGTTGGTGGAGGGCGAGAAGTTGGCCCTGTACGACCTGACCGCCGACCCGGGCGAGCGGGTGAACGTGATCGGCAAGAAGGAGAACGCGAAGGTGCTCGCCGACCTGAGCGGCAAGCTGCTCGCCCACATGAAGGCGACCGACGACCCGCAAACGAAAGCGTTCGAAGCCGCCCTCGCGGCGCTGAACAAGTAACTCTCCTCTCTCGGGGTTTGCCATGAAGCACGCACTCACGCTCGGGCTGCTGGCGGTATTCCCCTTGCCGGCCGTCGCCCAGGAGAAGGGCACGGTCAAGTTGACCGACGCCAAGGTGACCACCGCCGACCACGTGTACAAGAAGACGCCCGAAGGCGAACTGACCCTGCACGGCTTCTTCCCGCCCGACTGGAAGGCGACCGACACGCGGCCGGTGGTCGTGTTCTTCTTCGGCGGCGGGTGGAAGAACGGGGCGTACACCCAGTTCGTCCCGCAGGCGGAGTACTTCGCCAGCCGCGGGCTGGTGGCCCTCTCCGCCGACTACCGCATCGAGTCGAAGCACAAGACCACCCCGGACAAGTGCGTGGAGGATGCCAAGTCGGCCATCCGCTGGGTGCGGGCGAACGCCGCCAAACTGGGCATCGACCCGGACAAGATCATCGCCTCCGGCGGGTCGGCCGGCGGGCACATCGCCGCCTGCACCGCCCTGGTGGACGGGTTCGATTCGCCCGACGACCCGAAGGACACGTCGTGCGTGCCGGCGGCGCTTCTGCTTTTCAACCCGGCGCTCAACCTGCCACGGGAGATCAAGGACGCGAAGGGCACCGACATCGCCGCCAAGATCTCGCCGACCAAGTTCCTGAGCAAGAAGACCCCGCCGACGTGGATCGTGTTCGGCGACGCCGACACCATGCTCGCCCAGGGGGAGGAGTACGCCACGAAGGCGAAGGAACTCGGCGTGTCGGTGGAGCTGTCCACCGCCGCGAAGCAACCGCACGGCTTCTTCAACCGCTCCCCGTGGATCGAGTCCACCACCGCCGCGGCCGACGCCTGGCTGGTGAAACAGGGCTACCTGAAAGGCGAAGGCACGCTCAAGGCGGACGACAAGGCGAAGTTGGAGAAGCGGTAACTTCACCCGCCCACGAGGCTTCCCATGCGGTCCTGGCTTTCACTGCTGGCCGGCGTTTTTCCCGTCTGCGCCCTGGCCGAAGAACCCAAACCGCACCAGGCGAGCGGGGGCCGGGTGGGCGAAATGACCGACACCACCGCCGTCGTCTGGACGCGGGTGACGGCCAACCCGACACGGAACGCCACCGGCCCGCGGTTCGATGAGAAGGCCGCCGACCAGAAGGTGGACGGCTCGGCAGACGAGTTGCACGGGGCGTGCCCCGGCGCGGCCGGCCGCGTGCGGGTGCGGTACGGGGTGAAGGAGGATTTGTCCGACGCCGTAACAACCGACTGGGTGGACGTGACCGAGAAGACAGACTTCATCCACCAGTTCAAGCTGACCAAACTCAAGCCCGGCACGCTGTACCACTACGCCAGCGAGACGGCCGGCCCCGGCGGGAAGCCGGCCCACGCCCCGGTGCGTGGGAAGTTCCGCACCGCACCGCCCGCCGACACGCCCACCGACCTCACCTTCTGCGTGATGACCTGCCAGGGGTATCGCGACAAAGGGCACGAGGACGGCCACCCGATCTACCCGGCGATGGGCAAACTCGACCCGGCGTTCGGGGTGCTCACCGGCGACCTCGTCTATTACGACAGCGATCCGCCGAGGGCGACCGACCAGCGGCTCGCCCGGTACCACTGGGAGCGGATGTTCAGCCTGCCCCGACAGGCCGCGTTCACCGCCTCCACCGGCACCTACTGGCTGAAGGACGACCACGACACCCTCGCCAACGACACCTGGCCGGGGAAGAAGTCGGGCGACCTGACGTTCGCCCAGGGGCAGGAAATCTTCCGCCAGCAGGCCCCCACCGCCGACGGCCCGAGCTACCGCACGGTCCGCTGGGGCCGCGACCTGCAGGTGTGGTTCAGCGACGGCCGCGACTTCCGTTCGCCGAACAGCATGAAGGACGGCCCGGACAAGAGCATCTGGGGCAAAGAGCAGAAGGCGTGGTTCAAGAAAACGGTGGGCGAGAGTCCGGCGAAGTGGAAGGTGCTGGTGTCGCCCACCCCGCTCGTCGGCCCGGACCGCAAGGGGAAGAACGACAACCACGCCAACGCCGGCTTCCAGCACGAAGGCGACGAACTCCGCGGCTGGCTGAAGGAGAACACTCCGGGGTTGGTGGTAGTGTGCGGGGACCGGCACTGGCAGTATCACTCCGTTCACCC
>JANNVG010000323.1:0-1608 GCA_031414395.1 Fimbriiglobus sp. | reverse complement strand
CCCGCTCCCTGGCGGTCGCGGCTCGTCGGGTCAGGGGAATGAATCCCCCGCTCCCTGGCGGTCGCGGCTCGTTGTTCAGCACATCACCGTCTTCCGCTTCTTGCCCTGCCTGCCCATCACAATCACCTTGTCGATGTACGCCCCAGCATCGGGCACCTTGCAATCGGTGTCGCCCATGTCCACGGTCACTTTGCCGACGGCCTTCGCGGTCGCCTTCGCCTTCGCCGTGAGTGTCGGCACATAGCTGCCCACCGCGATGACGAAGGTGTTCGTGACGTACTTCACGCGGTTAGCGTGCAGGTCGGCCATCACGTCGTCGAGGGTCATGGGGCGGGCCTCCGTCGGGGGTAGTGGTGCGGTCGGCCGCGTCGGTCGGTGCGGGTGAGGGCGAGTGCGGGAATGTCGGGCGACGCGCGGCGGGCGGTGCCGACTGTGACGGTGGGAGAGGCCTCGCCCCCCGGCCGCGGTCCGTACTCTGTCTTTGCTCCTTCCCACTTGCTACTTCCCATGAAAGTGCTCTTCGGCCCCGCCCCGATGCGGGACATCCCCCACTGCTACGAACCCGTGTTGTCCGCCGCCGGGCTGCAACTGGTCTACCCGCCGGCCGCCCGGCAGATGACGGAAGACGAACTGTTCGCGCTGCTGCCCGGTTGCGTGGCCACGCTCGCCGGCAGCGAGCCGTACACCCGGCGGGTGATCGAAGCGGGGGCGAAGGCCGGGCTGAAGGTGATCGCCCGCGCCGGCGTCGGGTACGACGCGGTGGACGTGAAAGCGGCCACCGACAACGGCGTCGTCGTCTGTTACGCGCCGGGGTCGAACCACGAGGCGGTCGGCGAACACGCCATGCTGATGGTGCTGGCGCTGGCGAAGAACCTGCTCATGCAGCACCGCGAGACGGCGGCAGGGAACTGGCCCCGCCGGGCACAACAACCAGTGCGCGAGAAGACGCTCGGCGTCATCGGCCTGGGGCGAACCGGAACAGCCACGGCGACACGGGCACTCGCCTTCCGCATGAACGTCGTCGCCTGCGACCCGTATGTGGACGGCACGTTCGCCAAGCAACACGGCATTCCCCTGCTGCCGCTGAACGAGGTGCTATCGCAGTCGGACTACCTGTCGCTGCACGTGCCGCTGACGCCCGAGACGCGGAACCTGATCCGCGCCGAGACGATCAGTCACATGAAGCCGACGGCCATGCTGGTGAACACGTCTCGCGGGGAGGTGATTCACGAGGCCGATCTGGTCGAGGCGTTGAAGGCGAAGCGGATCGCGGCGGCCGGGCTGGACGTCTTCGAGCACGAGCCGCTGAAGAACCACCCGCTGCAAGGGCTGCCGAACGTGCTGCTGACGGCGCACACAGCCGGCGTCGATTTCCGCAGCCGCGAGGACATGGTGCGGTTCGCCGCCGAAGCAATCGCCGAAGTCATCGGCGGCGGCTGGCCGGCCGAGCGGGTGGTGAACCCGGAAGTGCGGGCTAGAAGAGACCTCACCCCCGGCCCCTCTCCATGACATGGAGAGGGGTGTTCAATGGGAAATCGTTCCATCCTCTTCGCCGCGACTGAAAGGAGTGCTGTTGCCCAGATCCTTTGCAGTCGTGGCGAAGATCGG
>JANNVG010000322.1:0-7189 GCA_031414395.1 Fimbriiglobus sp. | reverse complement strand
GGGGAACTCCGCGATCCCCCGCCCGCCGACGGCCGTGAGCACTTTCGTCCCGTCCGGGGAGAAGGCCACCGCCGTCACTTGCTCGTGCGACTCGAAGCACCCGCCCTTCTCCCCCCCGACTCCGACCACCTCCACCAGATGGCGGCCGACGTCCAGGCCGAGGGCCACCCACTTGCCGTCGGGCGAGATGGCCGCCACCGAGGTCGCCTGCTTCTGCTGGCACACGGGCCGCTTGGTCGTGGTGTCCCAGACGACCCACTCCGTGCCCGACGCGGCGAGGAGTCGCGTGCCGTCCGGGGTGAAGGCGAGCGTGCGGACGTAACTGAACAGCTCGCCGACGGTCACCGGGTCCCCCTTCGGCTCGTCCCGCCACTCCACCCGCCCTTGCCCGCCGCCGACCACCAGCCCCTGCCCGACGGGGGAAAATGCGGCGCGGGACACCACCTGCCCGCCCGGCGTCGGCACCTCCCAGCTCTCCCCCTTGGGGGTGTGCACGACGGCCTTCCGTGCCCCGGCGAACGCGGTGAACCGGCGGTCGAGCGTGCGGTCGGCGGTGTACACCCCGTCCCGGTCGTCCAACGACAGCGGGTGGCGTGCCGCCTCCTCCTCGGCCAGGCTGAAGATGTGAAACAGGAAGGCGTCGTCGGTCGCGACGACGTGCCGCCCGGTTTTCTCGAACCGGAGTGAGAGGGCCTTCCCGTGCAGGCCGACGAACGTGCGGAGCGGCTCCCCGGTCTTGACATCCCACACCCTGACCACGCCGTCTTCCCCGGCGGTGGCGGCGTACTTGTCGGCAAACGTCGTGGCGGCCAGCACGTACCCGCTGTGGGCGGAGCGGTGCTCCTTCGCGGTCTTGGTGTCTCGGTGGTAGATCACTACCCCGCCGGTGTTCGTTCCCGCCACGACCGTCTTCCGGTCGTCGGTGAGTGCGGTGGTGGTCGGGTACCCGGTCGGCACCCGGAACAGGTTGACCGGCGGCGAGTCGGTGCCGTCCCACACCTGCACGTCCAACCCCACGGGGATGGCCAGTTCCGCGCCGTCCGCACTCGGCCGCAGCTTCGCCTCGCGGAGCAGGTAGGCGTCCTGCCCGCCGACGAACTGCCCGACCGCCTTCCCACTCACCAGGTCGTAGCAGACGGCCGTCTTCCCGAACAGTACGAACGCCCGCTTGCCGTCGTCGGACAGGCTGAGTGTGGTCAGCAGTTCCTTCGGGCCGGGGCAGGCCGTCAGCCGCTCCCCGGTCCGAGAATTGACCACCCGCACCCGCTCGCCCTCCCCACCCACCCTGTGAACCAGGGGCACGACGAGCATCCGCTGGCCGTCGGCCGACAGGCGGGAGCCGCACTCGACCGCCACCGCCTGCTTCTCCGGGATCATCGCCCCCTTGCCGGTGCCGAAGTCGTACGTCGTCACCCCGCCGGTGATATGGCTGGCGACGGCGGTCCGCCGTTCGGCGTCGAACACCATGTCGAACGCCAGGAACTTGGACACCCCGGACCCGATTTGCGGGTGGGTGCATCGGTACACGTGCCGCCACTCCCACCCGCGGAGGTGCTCGGGGCACGCGTCGAGCAGTTGCTGCGCGCGGATGAAGTTGCCCTCCTGCATCTCGCGGTAGGCGAACCCGACGTTGTGGAAGTACCCGCTCAGCGTGGCCGCCGCCCGCAGGCGGTTCGCCTCGGCCAGCGCGGCCGATTCGCTCTTCAGGGCCACCGTCTCCCGCTCGAGGGCGGCGTTCGTTTCGGTGTTCTTGTTCGCCAACTCGTCCCGCGCCTTCTCGGCCGTCTGCCAGTGTTCGTCGGCGGTCGCGCGTGCGGATTCCAGCTCTCGCGCCTGGTGTTCCAGGAGGCCGCGAGCCTCCTCCGTCGTCTGCCAGTGGCGGTTGGCGTCGTCGCGGGCCCACGCCGCTTGCACGGCCAGCACCGCCGCCCCGCCGCCGAACAGCAGCAGCGCCGCCGCCAGCACCCCGAGTCCGTACGCGGCGGCCAGCGTCGGCCGCCGCTTCGCCCACTTGACCACCTTCTCGATCACTCCCGCCGGCCGCACGCTCACCGGCTCGCGGTTGGAGTACCGCCGCAAGTCGTCGGCCAGATCCGCCGCCGTCTGGTAGCGGTCGGCCGGGCCTTTCTCCAGGCACTTGAAGCAGATGAGTTCCAGGTCGCGGGGGACGCTCGGCGTCTTGTTGCGCATGGACGGCGGCTCGTCGGCGATGACCTGATTGAGCAGTGCGAGCGAGTCCTCGCAGGTGAACGGCGTGCTCCCGGTCAGGCACTCGTACAGGATCACCCCGAGGGCGTAGATGTCGGCCGGCGGGCCGACGTACTTGGCGCGGCCGGCGGCTTGCTCCGGCGGCATGTAGGCGGGCGTCCCCATCACCGCTTGCGTCTTCGTCAGCTCCTGGCTCGTCCGCTTGGCCAGCCCGAAGTCGGTCACCCGCGGCTCGCCGCTGGCGTCGAACAGCACGTTCCCCGGCTTCATGTCGCGGTGGACGATGCCGATGGTGTGGGCGGCGTGAACGGCGCGGGCCAGCTTCTCCACTAACTCCGCCGCATAATCCGCCGCGAACGGCGCGGCCCCCCGCAGCTTCGCGTGCAGCGTGCCGCCCGACAGGTACTCCATGGCGAAGTACGGCTGCCCGTCGTGCTGACCCGACTCGTACACCTTCACCACGTGCGGGTGCGGGATGGCCGCCACCGCCTCCGCCTCGCTGCGGAACCGCACCACGTCCGACAGGTCGGACACGTCGTGCGGGAGGAGCATCTTCACCGCCACCGTGCGGTTCAGTCGCTCTTGGGTGGCCCGGTACACGATGCCCATCCCGCCGCGACCGAGTTCACACTGGATGGCGTACCCCGGCAGGTGCGGGAAGCGGTCCCGTTGCGGGATTGGAGTGGAGGTGGTGGTGGCGGCGAACGCATTCCCGACGAGGGTGAGGTCGTTCGGCCCGACCGCAATGTGGGGCGGCAGAGGTGGCAGCGCGCCGGCCGGCGTCAGCCGTTCGGTCGGTGTCGATTCGCCAGATGGCATGGCACACCCCGCCGGTCAGGAACACGTGCAAATGTAGTTCACGCCGGACGAAAGTTCACGGAATGTGTGAAAAAAGCCGGAGCGAATGTGCGGGGGATCGATGTGGGGCGATACTCTCACCGCAGTTCGAGCATCCGCACCTGCGACAGCGGCAGCTCTTCCTCGCCGATGAAGTACACCTTCGCCCCGAACGCGCACACCGGGCCGCCGTCTTCGACCCCCCAATCCACCGCTTCCCCCAGTGCGAAGTCGTCCCCGGTCTGTGCCGACAGCGGGTACACCAGCGGCAAGACCACACCCACAGTACGGCCGTCCGTCAGCCGTATTTCACCAGGACGGTAAACCATTTCGATCACGCCCGTCGCTTCCGGCAGTACCACCGCCCGCACCTGCTCGAACGGCACCCACACGTACCCCCCGCCGACGAACACCTCGAACACGCTGGCGAACCGTTCGTCGCCGTCTCGCAACCCGGCGAACTCGCGGCCGTCCACGAACCCCCGCACTTCCGGCGTGGCGGCGTCGGCCCGGTCGACCCAGTTGAGGCTGGCGTTCATCTCGCCCGCTTCCACCGCCCGCGCCGCATTCCACCGCCGCTTCGCGTGCGTCGGCGGGTCGGACAGGAACGCGGGTCGTCGCCGCAGGTGGTTCCGCCGGGAGATCGCCCGGAGCAGGTGGCGAAACCGCTGACGACTTGCCGGCCATAGCGGGTCGTCGGACGTGATGGCGTCGAGTTGTGAGCGGGCGTCGTCGAGCCGATCCGCGAGTGTCAACAGTTCGAACAAGAACAACCGGGCCGCCGGCGACGGGTCGTCGGCCACCGCCTGCTCTTGCACGTGAACGGCGTCCGTCAGCCGGCCGTCGGCGAGTGCGTCGCTGGCCGTGGTCATCGGAACAATCCCCCGGCGATGGCGACCAGCCCGCCGATCAGCAGCACACCGACCGCAGCCAGCACGACGAGCACGACCGCCCACCGCGGGCGATTCGGCAACACCGCCGGTGCCACTTGTGCAGCGGGCACTTCCACCGCCGCGGGCGGGTCGGGGACGGGGTCGGGGATGCGGGGTCGGGTGGCGTCGGCGTCCGGTTCGGCGGGAATGTTCGGCGCCAGAACTGTCGGCGCGCCGTCTTGAAATGCCGACCCCGGCGCGAGCCGCACCTGCTCCACCAGCTTCGCCAGCCGGTTCGGGCCAGTTGTCATTTCGGCCAGCCGCCGAGACACGTCCGCCGCGCTCGGCCGGCTGTCCGCACGCTTCGCCAGCATCTCGGCGACGAGCGTCGCCAGTTCGGGCGGGCAGTCCGGGTGTGTCGTCCGCAGGTTCGGCGGAACGGCGATCAGGTGCGCGTGCTTGCGGTCTGCGACCGACGGATACTCCCGCCCGCCGAACGGCGTGTGCCCGGCCACCGCCTGAAAGAGCACGCACCCCAGGCCGTACACGTCGGCCCGGTCGGTCACGTCGCCGGGCAGCACCCACTGCTCGGGGGCCATGTAGTCTTGCGTGCCCAGTACGGTCGGCCCGGTGATCCGTTCGTCCACCCGCCCGACCACCGATACGAACACGGCCAGCCCCAGGTCGAGCAGCTTCACCACCCCGCCGCTCGTCACCATCAGATTGCTCGGCTTCACGTCGCGGTGGACGATGCCCTTCTCGTGCGCGTGGGCGAGGGCGTCGGCCGCCTGCCGGCCGAACTCGGCCACGTCTGTTGCCCGCAGCCCGCCGGGAATGCGGAGCACCTTCGTCAGGTCCACGCCGTCCACCAGCTCCATCACCAGGTACGGGATGCCGCGGTCGTCGCCGGCGTCGGTCGCCCGCACCACGTTCGGGTGGTCCAGCTTGCCCGCCGCCCGCACCTCCCGCTCGAACCGCACCATGTACTCCGGGTCCACCGCCGCCAGTCGCGGCAGCACCTTCAGCGCCACCGCCTTGCCCAGCCGCTCGTGGTCGGCCTCGTACACCGCCCCCATGCCGCCCCGCCCGATCAGCCGGCGGATGCGGTACGGGCCGATGGTTTCCATTACCGGCGCGTCCGAAGTGGGGTTCACCTGCGGGAAGGCGACGGCCGACGACTCGACGGGGTCGATGGGGTCCGGGAAGGTGCGGGGCGACGGTGCGGCGCGGCCGGTGGCCGACGACTCCGCCCGGCACCGCGGGCAGCGGCGGAGGTGGTTGCCGATCCGCAGGTGCGCGTCGGTGGGCAGGGAGCCGTCGTAGAAGGCGGCCAACTGTTCGGCACTCGGGCAGTGGTCGCGGGGCGGCACGGGGAAGGGTTCCAGGGGCGGGAGGAACACCGGGATTGTATCCGCCCGCCGCGAACCTAGCGGGTACATTGATCACACCCCCGCCGCACGGGAGGTAGCGTTGACTGCGGCGTTACGCCGCGGGTGACAGTGGGGCGACCCACGAACATTCGGAAGTGCTACGCACTTCCTCCCTCTCCCGCAAGCAGACAGGTCAGCTCACGGGAGAGGGATCATGACGGGAGGTCAGTACCCCGGCGGCGGGGGGATTTCACCACTTTTACCGGGTTGCGTTCATGTCTTGCTGTAGCCGGGGTCTGTGACCCCGGTCCGACCGGCCTCACAGAGGCCGGCTACAACAGAACATCACCGCCATTTGGGATCACAGCATCCGCACCAGCTTCTCGAACACCTTTTCCTCGCGGTACAGCGCCGCGCCGAAGCGCTCCAGGTGTTCCCGCTTCTCGTCGCTCAGGTGCGGGTCGCGCAGTACGGCCAGGGTGTGTTCAAGTTGGTCCACAGTGGCGGGCGCGGACCAGCACGCCGTCACTTGCGGGAAACTGAGCGTGTATCGGTAGCAGTCTGCGGGGGTCGGTGGCGTGAGGCCGGCGACGGGTTGCAGCAGCCGGCCGTAGCACAGGTTGTTGAAGGTGATGACACTGGTGCCCGCCGGCACGAACGGGAACACGCCGGTTTCCGCCCCGCGGTGGCCGGCCGAGTGGCGAGCCATCACGGGGTTCCAGCCCTCTTGCATCGCCCGCACCAGCAGCGGGCGGTTGTGCGACGACAGCCCGACCGACCGCACCTTCCCTTCGGCCTTCAGCTTTTCGACAGTGCTTCGCAGATCGTCCGTCATGCGGTTCCAACTCTGCACCCAGAACACGAGGAACAGGCCGAGTTGTTCGACATTCAACATGCGGAGCGCACGTTCCACGTCGGTGCGGATGCGCTTGCCCTCGGCCTCGAACGTGCCCGCCACCATGTGAAACTGCCGGCGGTCGGCGGGCGACAGCCGCGTGCTGAAGGCGGTGAGCGTGGTGTAGTTCGGCTCCCAGAAGAACCAGTTCACGCCGGCTTCTGCCGCCCGCACGAACCCCTCGCCCGGCAGCAGGTAGTGCCCCGACACGCCGAGCCGCGACACCCGCAACTTCTCCGGGCCGAGTTCCACTGACAGCGGGTTGTCACCAAGCGGGGCCGACACGGCGAACCGAGCGGCGTCAGCCGCCGGGTTTCGTGGCTGCCACGGGTTCGCGGGCGTGACGGTCCAGAGCGGCACTTTGGCCGCGCGGCACGCGGCCTCGATGTCGGCCCAAGATGTGGAAGTGGTTGGGTCCGTTAGCCCGACGCGCGAGCGAGGGGCCTGTGGCTCTTGCGCGTTGGCCGCTTGGCCCTCGCTCGCGCGTCGGGCTAACAAGGCAGTAGGGAACCGGAGCGATTCCTTCCTCTCCTCATCGACCCCATCCAACAACTTCTCGACCGCCGCACTCGCCCCGCATCGCGGGTCGGTCAGCCAGTCGATCACGCCCTGGTAGTGCCGCAGTTCTCCGCAGTCGCGGATCGTCTCGACGGCCGGCTTCCACACCCGTTCGTCGTCGTGGCCGGCGAGGAACGGCATGGCGTCGATGTGCGTCCGCCGTTCGGCTTTCGTCATGCGGCTGAGAGTGGCCGCGAGCACGGCCGGATCCCAGTCCCAGAACGCACATACCGCGAACCGATCCGGCGGGGCGAACTCCGACCAGTCGGCCGGTTCGGTGCCGTCGAACGCGTAGCGGAGGTAGGTAGCGTGTGCGAGCGTGCGCTGCTGGTGCTGACTTGTTAGCCCCACGCGCGGGCGGGGGGGGCGTGGGTAAGTGGGAAAATTTGTGTGGCCCACGCGAGCGCGGGGGGGGAACAAAACCAACAACCCACCCCCCCCCCCCCCCC
>JANNVG010000321.1:0-2293 GCA_031414395.1 Fimbriiglobus sp. | reverse complement strand
GACCGGGTGGGCCTCCAACCCACCCGGTCACTCCGTTCCCGGTTCCGCCGACGCCTCCGGCGGAATCGTGACAAATCTTGAAAGAATTTCGCTCGCATTTTCCGCGCGAGTTGCTATCATCCTTGCACGGTAGGGGGCGAGACCCCCTCCGCGGCGAACGAAGTCTTCCCCTCCGACCCGATGTTTCAGTCTCGCAGCCTCCGAGTCCACCTCCGATGCCGCCCCCTGAATCGTCACCCCGAGGATCCGAAGTCGATCGGCTTGGGTAGTGGACCCGGCCGAGGTTCGTTCGTCCGCCCCGGCACCGGCCGGGGTCGGTAACTCGCGCGCGGCCAGACAGTGGCCGTAAGGTGATTCGTGAGCACGAAACTGTACGTCGGCAACCTGTCGTTCGGGACCACCGATCAGGATCTGATGGAGCTGTTCGGCCAATACGGCCAGGTCGTGAGCGCCCAAGTGGTGAGCGACCGTGACACCGGCCGCAGCCGCGGGTTCGCGTTCGTCGAAATGGCGGGCGGCGCCCAGGAAGCCATCCAGGCCACCCACGGCCAGGACTTCCAGGGCCGCACCCTGACGGTGAACGAAGCCCGCCCGCGTGAAGAGCGGCCGCGGGGCGGCGGTGGTGGTGGTGGCTACGGCGGCGGCGGCGGCGGCCGCAGTGGCGGTGGTGGTGGCGGGTACGGCGGCGGCGGTGGCGGCCGCGGCGGGTACGGCGGCGGCGGTGGCAGTACTGGCGGCGGCGGTGGTGGTTACGGCGGCGGTGGCGGCGGTGGTGGTTACGGCGGTGGCGGCGGCGGCGGCAAGCGGGGCGGCGGGTACTAACTCACCCTGCCATCCGACACAACGGCGGCGCCACTCGCGGCGGGGTCAACCCTGCGGCGAGTGGCGCCGCCGTCGTCGCGCGCACACCGGCCACTTTCCCCGTAATCTGATCTCGTCTCAAACGACCAACACGTTGCCCGCGTCGGGTGCGTCATGCGGATGCCAGCATCCGGGCGAACCCGGCCCGCAAGGGCCGCGGGTGTGAATCAGCAGTCCGCCACGGATGGGACGGACGGCACGGATTCTGAGCCGAGAAACATCGTCTTCCTGCCCTGGGTCTTGATCCGTGTGTTCCGTGTCATCCGTGGCCGCTGTTCCCTTCACACACGCGGCCCTTGCGGGCCGGGTTCGCCAACACGAAAGCCCACTCCGAGGTCTGCCATGAACCCGTCGTCCGTCCTGTTGGTCGTGGCCGTGTTCGCCGGCGGCGTGGCGCTCGCCGCCGACCCGCCCAAGGCCGACGCCAAGAAGGCCCCGCCGGAACTCGGCCGCATCCCCTTCCAGCGCGACTACGCCGCGGCCGTCGAGCAGGCCAAGAAGGAGAAGAAGCCGCTGTTCGTGCTGTTCGACGAAGTGCCGGGGTGAGACACCTGCAAGCAGTTCGGCAGCGGTCCGCTGTCGCACCCGATGGTCGTGTCGGCCGCGGTGGCCGAGTTCGTGCCGGTGGCCGTTTACAACAACGTGAAGGGCACCGACGCCGACGTGCTGAAGAGGTTCGACGAGCCGGCGTGGAACAACCCGGTGATGCGGTTCCTGGGGGCAGACGAGAAAGATTTGATCCCGCGGAAGGACGAAGTGTTCCACGGCGGCACGGTGCTCGCCCGCATGGCCGAGAGCCTGGAGAAGGCGAAGCGGCCGGTGCCCGCGTACCTGAAGCTGGGCGTGGCCGAGTTCGCCCCGAAGAAGACCGAGACGGCCGTGTTCGCCATGTATTGCTACTGGGAGGGCGAAGCCAAACTGGGGGCGATCGACGGCGTGATCTCCACCCGCATCGGCGAGTTGGCCAAGGCCGAAGTGGTGGAGGTGACGTTCGACCCGGCGGTGATCGAGTACAAGAAGCTGGTCGAGACGGCGAAGGGGATGGACTGCACGCACACCGTGTTCGCCCGCACCGACGCCCAGGCGAAGACGGCCAAAGGGGTGGTCGAAGAGAAGAAGGTGGTGCGGTCCGACAAGGACATCGACGCCACCACCCAGCAGCAGTACCACCTGGCGCACAGCCCGCGGTACAACTTCCTGCCGCTGACGATGGCCCAGGCGACCAAGGTGAACGCGGCCCTGGCGAACAAGAAGTCGCCCGACGAGTTCCTGTCGCCGTTGCAGTTGGCCATCTACGCCCGCTTCACCAAGACGACCGAGGCCGGAGCACAGGCGGTGTTCAAACTGACCCCGGACCGCTCCCCGGTCGGCGTCATCGCATACTGGGCGAAGCTGACCGACACCCTCGGCGAGGGCAAGTGAGTGGCGCGGC
>JANNVG010000320.1:0-5002 GCA_031414395.1 Fimbriiglobus sp. | reverse complement strand
CGCGAGACGGAGAGTGACGATGTAGGGTGGGTCTGACGGGCGCTTCGCCCGAGAGACCCACGCGGTCACGTTCAACGTGGGTCTCTCCGGGCGAAGCGCCCGTCGGACCCACCCTACCGGACCAGGGTCGTGCCGATGACGCCGATGATGCAGCAGTTGCAGGCCGCCCGCGACCAGCACCCCGGCATGGTCATCCTGTTCCAGAACGGCGAGTTCTTCGAGCTGTTCGGCGACGACGCCGAGTTGGGGCACCGGGTGTTGGGGTTGACCCTCGCCCGCCGCGAGGAGACGCAGCCGCACATGGCCGGCTTCCCCCTGCACAAGCTGGATCACTTCTTGCGGCAGTTGCTTTCGGCCGGGCACCGGGTGGCGGTGGTCGAGCAGATGGAAGCGCCGAACCCGGCCATCAAAGCGCCCATCCGCCGCGAAGTGACCCGCGTGGTCACCCTCGGCACCGTGACGGAAGACGAACTGCTCGACCCGAAGCGGCCGAACCACCTGGCCGCCGTCTGGCGGAGCAAGGCCGGCATCTTCGGCGTGGCGTGGGCCGACCTGACCGCGGGCACGTTCGCCGCGGCTGATCTGCACGCGAATCAGGTGAGTGACGAACTCTCTCGGTTATCCCCCGCCGAGTGCCTGTTGCCCGATACGGACGTGGACGAGCTGAAGCCGAAGCTCGGCGGCGGGCCGCGGAGCATCACGACTCGCCCGGCATGGACGTTCGACCCGACCACGGCGATGGAAGAACTGAAAACACACTTCCAGGTGGGCACGCTGAGCGGGTTCGGGTTCGCCGACAAGCAGCCGTGCCTCGTGGCGGCCGGCGCCCTGATGGCATACCTCCGCGAGACGGTGAAGACCGAACTCGGCCACCTGCGCAGGCTCGCCCCACACCGCCCCGACTCGTTCCTGATCCTCGACGAAGTCACGCGGCGGAGCCTGGAGTTAACGCGCACGCTCCGCGAGAACCAGCGGGACGGCTCGCTGCTCAGCGTGATCGACCGCACCGTCACGCCGATGGGCGCGCGGTTTTTACATGACAACTTGTTGGCACCGCTGAACAACATCCCCGCGATTGATGCGCGACTCGGCGCGGTGGAAGAGTTGTTAAAAGAGCACGGCTTGCGAAATGATGCACGAAGCCTGCTCGAAGCGACCGGCGACCTGCACCGCTTGACCACGCGGGTCTCGACCGCACGCGCCACGCCGAAGGATTTGTCCGCCGTCGGTCGCACCCTTCGCCTGCTGCCGAAATTGAAAGCCAAGCTCACCGGCCGCAAGGCGCCGCTGCTGACCGAACTGGAAACGAAGCTGGAGTTGGTGCCCGACCTACGGCAATTGTTGGATGAATCCCTAGTAGACGACACGCCGTACTCGGCCAAAGAAGGCGGCATCATCCGCGACGGGTACAACGCCGAACTCGACGAACTGAAGCGCCTCTCCCGCGACGGCAAGGACTGGATCGCCAAGTTTCAAGCGGCCGAAATCACTCGCACCGGCATCAACAGCCTGAAGGTCGGGTTCACCGACGTGATGGGCTACTACATCGAGATCACGAACGCGAACGAGAACCGCGTGCCGACGGACTACATGCACGAGCGGACGCTGAAGAACGCCAAGCGGTACGTCACGCCGAAGCTGAAGGAGTACGAGGAGAAGATTCTGACGGCGCAGGAGAAGAGTCAGGCGTTGGAGTTCGAGTTGTTCCTGCGCATCCGCGATCAACTCGCGGCGCAGACGCACCGCCTGTTGCAGACGGCCGACGTGCTGGCCACGGTGGACTTCCTCGGCGGGCTGGCCGAGCTTGCTTCGCTCCGCAACTACGTCCGCCCGGTCGTGGTGGACACGCCGACGCTCGACATCCGCGACGGCCGGCATCCGGTCCTCGATCAGATCCTGCCGCCCGGCACGTTCGTGCCCAATGACACCCGGCTGTCAGTGGACGACGGCACGTTCTGGCTCGTGACGGGGCCGAACATGGCCGGCAAGTCGTCGTTCCTGCGGCAGACCGCCGTCATCACGCTGCTCGCGCACATCGGCAGCTTCGTGCCGGCGAAGGCCGCGACCATCGGGTTGACCGACCGCATCTTCACCCGCGTGGGGGCGTCCGACGAACTGACCCGCGGGCAGAGCACGTTCATGGTGGAGATGACGGAAGCGGCGAACATCTTGAACAACGCCAGCCCGCGGAGCCTGGTCATTCTCGACGAGATCGGCCGCGGCACCGCCACCTACGACGGCCTGAGCCTGGCGTGGGCGATCACCGAATATTTGCACGACGTGCCCGGTTGTCGCACGCTGTTCGCCACGCACTACCACGAACTGTGTGTCCTCGCCGAGCGCCTGCCGCGGCTGCGGAACTACACCGTGCAGGTGAAGGAACTGGCCGACGAAGTGATCTTCCTGCACAAGCTCGCCGCCGGCAGCGCGGGCAAGAGTTATGGCCTGCACGTCGCGCGCCTCGCCGGTGTGCCCGAACCCGTGCTGAAACGCGCCGCCGAGGTGCTGGCAACGCTCGAAGCCCCGCAGCACCCCGCCGCCGTGCAACCGCTCAAACCGATCCGCAAGCCCGCTGTCGCTCCGGTCGCCACCGGCACCGTCATCGACCCGCCCGAGGTCGCCAAGCCGAAGCGGAAGGCCAAACCCGCCGGGCCGAGTCTGTTCGGGGAGGAAGAGTGAAGCAGGGTTCACCACGAATCAGACGAATCAAGACCGAGGGCAGAAGACAGAAGTCAATGAGGAAGGCAGGAAGGCAGGAGAAGAGTTCATCGGACTCACATCTTCCTCCTGGTTTCCTGCCTTCCTCATTCACTGCTTCTGTCTTCTGCCTGGATTCGTTTGATTCGTGGTGAACCTCCCTCCCCCATTGCGGTTCGTACCGTATCGGTGTCCCGCCCCGGAAGTCGCCATGCACGCCGCACTCGAAACCATCGCCAAGAAAGTCCACGCCGGTGAACGCCTCACGTTCGACGACGGCATGGCCCTGGAACAGTACGCCGACCTGCACTACTTGGGCGAACTGGCCAACGTGGTGAGGGAGCGGAAGAACGGGAACGTCGCCTATTACAACGTGAACACGCACCTGAACCCGACGAACGTGTGCGTCTACCGCTGCCAATTCTGTTCGTTCCGGGCCGACCTGAAGTCCCCCAAGGGGTACGTCATGTCGGACGAGCAGATGCTGGAGCGGGCACGCGGGGCGGTGGGGCGTGGGGCGACGGAGCTGCACGTCGTCGGCGGGTTGCACCACCACAAGGGGTTCGACTGGTACAAGCACATCCTGCAAATCATCCACGATGACTTCCCGAGCTTGCACCTGAAGGCGTGGACAGCGGTGGAGTGGGACTGGTTCCAGCGGATGACGAAGCGGCCCCTCGAAGAGTTGATGCAAGAGATGATCGACGCCGGCCTCGGCAGCTTGCCCGGCGGCGGGGCGGAGATCTTTCACGCGGACGTGCGGTCGGTGCTGTGCGAACACAAGGCCGACGGCGAGGAGTGGATCAAGGTCCACCGCACCGCCCACCGGCTCGGCCTGCGGTCGAACGCCACCATGCTGTACGGCAGCATCGAGAAGCCGGAACACCGCATCGACCACCTGCTGAAGTTGCGGGCGCTGCAAGACGAGACCGGCGGGTTCCAGACGTTCATCCCGCTCGCCTTCCACCCGGAGAACAACCGCCTCAGCCACCTGCCGAAGCCGTCGGGCCTGATGGATTTGAAGATGATGGCGATCGGCCGGCTGATGCTCGACAACTTCCCGCACGTCAAAGCCTACTGGGTGATGCTCGGCATCAAGACGGCGCAGGTCGCTCTGAGCTACGGCGCCGACGACATCGACGGCACGGTGGTCCACGAGATCATCTACCACGACGCGGGCAGCGACTCACCGCAAGAGATGACCGTGGCCGACCTGCGGAAGCTGATCGAAGAGGCCGGCCGCACGCCGGTCGAGCGCGACACGCTGTACAACCGTGTGGAGCGGGCGATACCGACCGAGAAGCGGTGGGCGACCGGCAAGAAGCTGAGCCTGGTGTAAAAGTGCTCCGCTCTCTCCGAGAGCGGTTCTGAACCGCATCCGGAGGGTGCGGAGTACTTTCAGCGGCGATCCCCGCACTCGTTCACGTCCTATCGGGGCATCCCCACTCGCACCCCGAGGCCCATTCCGATGACCCTCACGTGCCCCCAGTGCGGGCGGCCGGCGGACGTGGCCGCGCCCGCCCCCGGCCAGTTCGTCGAGTGCCCGCAGTGCCTCACCCGCTTCGGCCTGCCGCCGGAATCGTTGCCGGCCACACGCCCCCCGCTGCCGCTCGCCCAGCGGCCGGTGTACGTGCCCGTGCCGGTGAACCAGAACCCGTTCGACTTCTCGAACGAGGTGGACGAGGAGGAGTTGGACGAGCGGCGGACGGAGCGGAAGGAGAAGCGCGAGGAGCGGCGCGAGGTGCGCGACGACCGACGGGAAGAGCGGAAGATCCGCGGCCTGGAGCGGGGCGGGAACATGCTCGGGGTGACGGCGCTCGCCCTGTCGTGCGCCACCGCCGTGCTGGTCATGTCCGGGCTGCTGTTCGCCCGCAAGCTGGCCTTCTATGCCGGGTTCGTCGGCACGCTCGGCATGCCGGGGTCGATCGCCGGACTGGTGACCGGGCTGGTGGCCGTCTTCCGCCCCGGCCGGTCGCGGTTGTACGGCACCATCGCCACGTGCGTGAGCGCACTGCTCGTGCTGGTCGGCGTGCCACTCCTGTGGCTGCTGGTGTCGGAACCCGACCCGACCGCCCCGACACGCGGTCGCGGGTGGTGACAACTTGGCGCGTCGTCGAGGTCTTGAAGTGGTCTGCTCGCTCCGCGAGCGGTCTTTCCGAACCCGCTCAAAGTGGTCTGCTCGCTCCGCGAGCGGTCTTTCCGAACCCGCTCAAAGTGGTCTGCTCGCTCCGCGAGCGGTCTTTCCGAACCCGCTCAAAGTGGGCGGCTCGGGGCGCGCGCGGGGGGTGAGGACCCCCCCGCGGGG
>JANNVG010000319.1:0-4706 GCA_031414395.1 Fimbriiglobus sp. | reverse complement strand
CGCTCCGCGAGCGGGTTCAAACAGACCGCTCGCGGAGCGAGCAGACCACTTAAGAGACATCCCATGCCCCCCGCGTTCGTCATCGTCGGTGCCGCCGGCGGCATCGGTTCGGCCGTCTGTCGCCGGCTGGCCAAGGCCGGTGCCCGCGTCCTGCTCGTCGGCCGCACGCCTGAGAAGCTGGACGCGCTCGCCACCGAACTTTACGCCCTCGATCCGTCCGGCACGTACACCCCGCACGTCGCCGACGCCACCAAGTCGGCCGACATCGATGCCGCGTTCGCAAAAGCCATCGAACTCTTCGGTACGCTCCACGGGGCAGCCAACCTCGTCGGTTCCATCATCCTGAAGCCCGCACACCTGACCACCGACGCCGAACTCGAAGACACGCTGTCGCTGAACACGCGGAGCGCGTTCTACACGGTGCGGGCGGCGGTGAAGGCGATGATGACCACCGGCGGGAGCATCGTGCTGGCGTCCACCGTGGCGGCGACCATCGGGCTGACCAACCACGAGGCGATTGCCACCGCGAAGGGGGCGGTGAACGGGTTGGTGCTGAGCGCCGCCGCCACTTACGCCCCGCGGAACATCCGCGTGAATGCGGTCGCTCCGGGGCTGGTCCGCACCCCCCTCGCGGCGAAGATCACGGGCAACGAGCTGGCGCTGAAGGCGAGCACGGCCATGCACCCGCTCGGGCGGGTGGGCGAGCCGGACGACGTGGCCGCGTGCGTGGCGTGGCTGCTCGACCCGGCGACGACATGGGTAACGGGGCAGGTGATCGGCATCGACGGCGGCCTGGGCCGCGTGAAGGCCAAATAGGAGTGATTCACCGCAGAGGGCGCGGAGAAAGGCAACAAGAGCTAACCACAGAGGCACAGAGACACAGAGAAGATCAGAGAGAGTTCTGTTCTGAACCCGTTCTCCTGTCTTCTCTGTGTCTCTGTGCCTCTGTGGTTAACTGCTGAATCCGCGTTCATCCGCGCTGAAATCCGCGTCATCCGCGTGCCAACTCTTGACCCGTCACTTCCACTCGATCACATACGGCATGGCCATCCGCACGCGATCCTTCGGCGCCACCAGGATCGGGGCCAACCCCTTCAGCACTTTCGCCCCGCCGGGCATCGCCTTCAACTCGGTCGTCATGCTCAGGCCGAACGGCAGCCCGCCCTCCATGATCTGATCCAGGAAGCTGGTCGCCTTCGGCAGCATGAGCAGTTCCATGTCCTGCTTCGGGTCGATGCCGGCTTCCTTCTTGGCGAACGCGACGGCGTCATCCAACGTCCCCAATTCGTCCACCAGTCCGTTTGCCTTCGCCTGCCGGCCGGTCCACACCCTCCCGCCGGCCAGCGCTTCCAGTTGCTCGCGGGTGAGCTTCTGCCCGTTCGCCTGACGCCCGGTCAGGGCCTTGCTCAGGAACTGGTCGTACACGTCCTCCACCGTCTCGGTGAGTGCCTTCCGCTCGCTCTCGCTCCACACGGTCAGGCTCGACCCCGCCCCGCTGTTCTTCCCGCGGCTCACCACTTCCGTTTTCAGGCCCAGCTTCTTCTCGAACATGCCGCCCGTCACCAGCTTCATGCCGAACACGCCGATGCTGCCGGTGATCGTGCCCGGTTCGGCGAACACCCTCTTCGCCGTCATCGTCACGTAGTACCCGCCGCTCGCCGCCACGTCGCCCATGCTCGCCACCACCGGCTTCTTGCAGATTTTCAGTTCCCGCCAGATCAGGTCCGAAGCCAGCGCCGACCCGCCGGGCGAATCGACCCGCAGCACGATGGCCTTCACCTTGTCGTTCTTCTCCGCTTCCCGAATCGCTTCGATGATGGTGTCGCTCCCCACGCTGCTGCCGCCCAGCGGACTCCACCCGCCCTTGCCGCTGTCGATGCCGCCGACGACGTGAATGACGGCGATCTTCGGGGCCTTGGTCTCGGTGCGGGTCTTCGGGGCGAGCATGTCCAGGATGCCCTTCGCCGCCGCCTTCGGCTTGCCGTAGTTCCGCTCCACCTTCACCTCGGGCACGTTCACCGCCTTGGCGAAACCGGCTTCGAACTCGTCCTGGTATTGCAGGGCGTCCACCAGCCCGAGCTTGAGTGCTTTCTTCGCGGTGTACGGCCCGTTGTCGATGATTTCCTCGGCCTGCTTCGCGGTCAGCTTCAGTGCCGGCCGGCCGGCCACCATGCACGCGATCAACTCGTTGTCGAAGTTGTCGTCCATCATGCTCTTGATCTGCTCGCGGTTTTCGTCGCTCATCTTGTCCGCGAGGTACGGCTCCACGGCGCTCTTGTACTTGCCCATCTTCAGCACGTCCGCCTCCAGGTGCAGCAGCTTCAACCCCTCCTTGTAAAACATGACCTCTGCCCGCAGGCCGATCATCTCCAAGCCGCCGCTCTCGGGCAGCGTGACCGTGTCGCACGCCAGCGCCACCAGGTAGCTCTTGTTGTCGAGGCCTTCCGCCCAGGCGAACGCCTTTTTGCCGGCGGCGCGGAAGTCGGCGATGGCCTTCCGCAGTTCGTGGACCTTGCCGAAGCCGATGTCGAGCGCGCCGAGTTCGACGTACAGCGCCTTCACCTTGTCGTCCTTCGTCGCCTTCTGAATGCGATCCAGCATGGCCCGCAGGCCGGTGCCGCCCATCGGCTCGTCGTCGGTCGCGCCTTCGTCGAGGCTGCCGCTCAGCTTGATGTGGGCGACGCGGGGTAACGGCGCTTCGTCCTTCTTGGGTGGCTCCTGGGCGAATGCGAGGGGTGTGATCAGCAGGGCCGCGAGGAGTGCGGCGAACAGGCGGGGCATGGCAGCGGTGCTCCGAGTTGTGAGTGTGTGGCGAGCCGTGCTCCGTCAGGAGCTGGGTGTAGTAGAACCCGGCGGCTGACGCCGCTCGGCTCGCCCGGTAGGGCGGTTGCCCTTGTCCACGTTTCCCAGGCATGGTATCCCCCGGAGTCGTGTGCGGGCAATCCCGCCATTTCGCCCGCCGGAGGAATCGGATGCGTGCGGCGGCCACTCGAACGATCATCCGCGGGGTGTTGCTGGCGGCGGTGTGCGGGGCGGCACTCGTGTCGGCCCAGCCGCCGCCCGTGACCATCTACGACCCGTACGTCGAACAAATCCAGCGGCTGCAACCGCCCGTGCCGCCGGCCAGTATCCCCGACACCGCCCGCAACCCGAGCGGCACCACCGTGCCCACCGGTGTGACCGCCACGCCCGGCCGCGGGCAGGCGGCCGTGTACGACCCGCCCCCGCCCGTCGTTCAACTGCAACTCCGCACGCCGGCGACCGTGGCCGTCGGCAAGCCGGTGCCGTACCGCGTGGTGGTGACGAACACGTCGGGCGGCAAAGCCCTGCGGGTGAAGGTGCGGATGCCGTGGCCGGACGGGGCCGCGGGCATCACCAAGTGCGAGCCGAAGCCGGAGGGCGTGCAGGACGTGAAGCTCATCCCGCCCAACAAAGAACTGGTGTGGGACGTGGGCGACCTGCAACGCGGCGAGGCGAAGACCTACGAGCTGGCGTTCGCCCCGAAGGCGGACGCGAAGAAGGTGGCCGCCACCGCATACGTCAGCTTCGAGCACGGGGCGAAGGTCGAGACCGCCATCGACGCGCCGAAGCTCGCCGTGAAGCGGACGGCCACGCCCGAAGTGTCGGTGAACGAGCTGGTGACGGTGCGGGTGGAAGTGACCAACTCCGGTACGGTGGCCGTCCCGGCGGTGCGACTGCTGGAACAAGCGCCAATCGACGCCGAGTTCCGTGGCGACGAGAAGGCCGAGAAGACGAACATCCCCGGCCAGCGGGTGTGGGAACTCGGCACCGTCGCGCCGGGGCAGACGGTGTTCGTGCAGTACCAGTTGCTCGCACGGCAGGCCACCCGACCGGGCGAGGCCATGGTCACCACGTCGGCGGCCGGCAGCGGCGAAGTGACGGCGCAGGCGGACAGCCGCACGAAGGTGCTCCAGCCCGGCCTGAGTCTCGTCTTCACCGGCACCCCGATCACCACGCCGAAAGCGCCGGCGCAATACAAGGCAGTGGTGCGGAACGTGGGCACGCTGCCGCTGGGCAACGTGACGCTGACCGTGGACGTGCCGGACGAGTTGGAGGTGAAGCGGCGGACGAACGGGGCGAAGGTGGACCGCGGGCGGACGACGTGGACCATCCCGAAGCTGCCGCCCGGCGAGGCGCAGGAGTTCAGCATCGAGTGCGTGCCCCAGGCGGGCGTGGCCGGCAAGAAGCTGGTGAAGGCGACCGCCCGCGACGCCCGCGGGCTGGTGGACCTGCAAACGGCCGAGACGGGCACCGACTTCGTCGGCCGCGCCGACCTGACGTGGAAGCCGGCGTTCGACAACATCCGGGTGCAGGTGGGGCGACAGGGCACGCTCACGGTGACGGTGAAAAACCAGGGGGCCGAGACGGACAACGGCGTGCGGCTGCGGGTGAAGCTGCCGGCGGAGGTGAAGTATCTGGGCAACAACGGCAACATCCCGGCCACCTACGAGAACGCCGAGGTGCTGTTCCCGGCGCAGAAGCTCGGCCCCGGCAAGACGACCGAGTTCGTCGTCACGTATGAGGGCAAGACGCCAGGGCCGGGGCGGTTCCTGCTGCTGCTCGAAGGCGAGTCGCTCGGCAACAAGCCGCTGTCGAAAGAGCAAGAGGTGCTGGTGGAAAGGTAGGGTATCAGGCGAGCCGGGAGCGTGAGCGACCGGAGGATGCACCCCTCCGGTCGCTCACGC
>JANNVG010000318.1:0-10091 GCA_031414395.1 Fimbriiglobus sp. | reverse complement strand
AACTCCTTCTCAAGTTCGACCTCCCCAAAGGCAAATCCACACGGACCCTGACGTATGACCCGCGCCCGTAACTTGTCCGCTCTGCTGCTCGCGGCCTGTGTGCTTTCAGCGGTTCGTGCCGAGGACGTCGGCGACCGTTGGGGTACGGAAGAGCGCGAGCGCGACTATTACCCCATCGTCAGCCTGCCGATCCCGAAAGACCTGGTGGTCGAGGCGGGGGCGTTCTGCCTGCTGCCCGACGGCCGCATGGCGGTCGGCACCCGGCACGGTGAGATCCACATCGTCGACGGCATCGACGCCAAGAAACCCGACCCGAAGTTCAAGCTGTACGCCACCGGGATGGACGAGATCTTCGGGCTGGCCTACAAGGACGGCGCGTTCTACGTCACGCAGAGTTGCGAGCTCACCCGCGTGACCGACACCAAGAAGGACGGCAAGGCGAACAAGTTCGAGACGCTGTCGGACGCCTGGGGGTACGCCAACTACCACGAGTACGCGTTCGGTTCCAAGTTCGACTCGGAGGGCAACCTGCACGTCGCACTCGGGCTGTCCAACTCCTACGACTCGTTCGCCCTGTTCCGCGGGTTCGTGCTGAAGGTGGATCCGAAGGGGAAGACGTCGACGGTGGCCAGCGGGTTGCGCAGCCCCGGCGGCATCGGGCCGAACGAGCACGGGGCGCTGTTCTACATCGAGAGCCAGGGGCCGTGGAACTGCTCGTGCAGCCTGAAGGCGGTGACGCCGGGCAGCTTCATGGGGCACCCGGCCAGCTTTAACTGGTACAAGTACGCGCCGGAGATGGGCGGGGTGCCGACGAAGCCGAAGTCCGGCACGCGGATCGTCACCGAGAAGGAGCGGGTGACGCAGCTCACGCCCTACGCCGTCGTCTTCCCGTACATCCGCATGGGCCGCTCGATCACCGGCTTCGCGGTGGACACCAGCAAGGGCAAGTTCGGCCCGTTCGAGGGGCAGATGTTCCTCGGCGACTACACGCAGTCGTTGATCATGCGGGCGACCACCGAGAAGGTGAACGGCGTGTGGCAGGGGGCGTGTTACCCGTTCCGCGAGGGGCTTTCGACCGGCATCCTGAACGTCGAGTTCACACTGAGCGGCCACCTGCTGTGCGGCGGCACGAACCGCGGCTGGCCGGTGCGGGGCGTCAAGCCGTTCGCCCTGGAGCGGATCGAGTGGAGCGGGAAGATGCCGTTCGAGATTCAGAAGATCACCATCGAGCCGAACGGGTTCAAGGTGGCGTTCACCAAGCCGGTGGACACGAAAACTTGCAGCGACCCGAAGGCGTACAAGGTGACCACCTTCACCCACCCGTACCACGGCGGGTACGGCGGCCCGGAGGTGGACAAGACCACGCCAACGGTGAAGGCGGTCACACTCGCTGCCGACGGCCTGTCCGCCATCGTCACGCTGGACAAACTGACCCGCGGGCACGTCCACGAGTTCGACCTCGATGCCCTCCGCAGCCGCGACAAGGACGAGCTGCTCCACCGCCACGCCTACTACACCGTGAACGAGATCCCCGCGGCCAAGTGACCGCCCCACCACCGTTGATCGAGGAACTGTCATGCGGGTCGCGCTGATCGTCGCCGTCTTCCTGTCCGCCGCCGCACTCCGTGCCGCCGACCACCCCGTGCCCGAAAGCCCGTTGTGGCTCACCTTCCCCAGCGGGGACGGGCCGGGCAAGGGGAAGCACATCGTGTTCGTCGCCGCCGATCAGGAGTACCGCAGCGAGTTCGCCCTGCCGATGCTGGCGAAGGTGCTGGCCAAGCACCACGGGTTCCACTGTACCGTCCTGTTCAGCCTGAACGACAAGGACGAAGTCGATCCGACCCTGAAGATCCGCTACGACGACAAGACGATCACGCACAACATCCCCGGCCTGGAACACCTGGCGAAAGCCGATCTGCTGGTCGTGTTCAGCCGACTCATCTCGCCGCCCGAGAAGCAACTGAAGCACGTCTACGACTACCTCGACGCTGGCAAGCCGGTCATCGGCATCCGCACCGCCAACCACGGCTTCCTCGGGTTCGAGTACAAGAAGGCCGGCAAGAAGGTGGACTTCGGCGAGGACATCCTGGGCGGGTCGTTCCGCAATCACCACGGGCGCTGGCAGGCTGACTCCACCCGCGGCATCATCGTCGAGAAGAACAAAGACCATGCCGTGCTGAAGGGCGTGACCGACGTGTGGGGACTGACGGACGTGTACCGCACGTTCAAGGAGGGTGGCAGCCTGCCGGCCGACTGCACGGCACTGCTCGACGGCCAACCGCTGAAGGGCCGTAAACAGGACGACGCGGTGAACCCGGACTTGATCGCCCTGCCGGTGGCGTGGGTGAAGACGTGGACCAGCGACAAGGGCAAGACGGCGCGGGTGTTCCACACCACGATGGGCAGCGCGGAAGACTACCAGAACGAGGGGCTGCGTCGGCTGACGGCGAATGCGGCGTACTGGTGCATGGGGATGGAGGAGAAGATCGACCCGAAGTCGAAGGTCGATGTCGTCGGCGAGTACAAGCCGCTGCCGAGCGGGTTCGACTACAAGAAACTCAATGTCGTGCCGCAGAAGCCGAGCTACTACAAATGATGACCGATGACCCTCGTCCCAACACGATCGGAGAGAAAGGAAGCCTGAGCTCGCTGGGTCACATACCGGCGCTACGCCCACCGGGCCGCTCTCGCGTTCCGGGCGATTCTGACCCTCCTACAGCCCGCCGCGTTCACCGCGTTGCCCCGGGTGTTCGACGGGGTGTGCCCGTGCTCCCGCCGGCGGTTCGTTGAGTCCGCATAATACACATCCCAGGAATTACGTGCCGGGTTCCAGGTAGTCGCACCGGCACACCGTCTTGATCCGCTCGGCGTTCAGGCACACGGCCCGCCACCCGGCCACCGCCGCTTCCTCCAGGTCGGCCATCGTCGGGTACACGCGGTTCGACCAGTGGTGCTGCCGCAGGTACAGCCACACCCGCTCGACCGGGTTCAACTCGGGCGAGTACGGCGGCAGGGTGACCAGCGTCAGGTTGGGCGGCACCCGCAGGGCCTTCGCCACGTGGTACCCGGCCCCGTCCCACACCAGCACCCGGTGCGTGCCCGCCGGGGTGATGGCCGACAGTTGGTCGAGGAACAGGTGCACCACCTCGGCGTTCAGCGCCGGGCTGACCAGCCCCTCGGCCGCGCCGGTCGCCGGGCGCACCGCCGTCAGCACGTGCAGGTTGCCGAACTCCCCCTGCTTGGGGGCCGTCGGCCGCGTCCCCCGCTCGGCCCACACGGTGGTGAGCGTGCCCTTCTGCCCGAACCGGGCCTCGTCCTCGAACCACACCTCCACCCGCTCGCCGGGATGGGCCGCCGTCACCTCCGCGACCCGCTCCGGGAGACTTTTTTGATGGCGGCGCGGGCGTCCGGGTCGCCCTTCGGGCGGGCCGGGCGGGGGCGGAGCGGCTCGAACCCCAGGCGGTGCAGCAGGTCGTAGGTGGCTTGCAGTGAGCGGAGGACGCCGAACTCGTCGGCCAGGATGGCGCGGACGTCCTCGCCCCGCAGGGCACACACCCCGTCGGCGTCCGTCGGCCCGGCCCGCAGGCGGTCGGCCAACCGCCCCGCGTCGGCCGGGGTGAGCGGCCCCTTCCGCCCGCGGCCGGGGCGGTCGGCCAGAGCGTCCGTCCCGTCGGCGTTGTACCGCCCCACCCACCCACGGACCGCCCGCTCGCTCATCAACACCCGCTCGCCCACCTCCGCCGCGGTGTGTCCGAGGAGGGCCAGGCGGACGGCCGACAGGCGTTGCGCCACCTTCGCCCGCGGCTCCGCCCGGATGAGTCCGGCCAACTGGTCGGCGGTGTGGTGCGTCTGGACGTGCAGAGCGGGTTCCTCCCGTGAACCGTCAGGCTATGAACCCTACACCCGGCAGGGAATTCCTGGGAAGCGTATAACAGAGCGCGCGGTGACCGAATCGCGCAACAGCGAGAGGCGAGTTGCCCTCAGCGCGTCGGGCCGGTGCAAGATACGCTTTTGTCTTGGTGACTTCAGACGATCAGAGCTGAGCGTGCCGATCACACCGTGACGCCGAAGGACTTGATTCGAGACGCCCGCGTGGTGGGTTTCATGCCGAGCAGTTCCGCCGCCCCGCCTGGGCCGGACACCTCCCCCTTGGTCTGCGTCAGCGCCGCCCGGATGTTGTCCACCTCCAACTGCCGTAACTCGGCGTCGGTCAAGATCCGGCTCGTCGCGGGTGCCGGGGCCGGCAACACTCGGTTGGGCGCTGGCGGTGTGGTGGGCAACTCGATGGTAAGGCGCCCGCCCTCGGCGGTGATGGCCCAGCGGCTGAAGGCGCTCGGCGTCACCGTCGATGCGGCCGCCAAACTGGGGGTGGTCCGCGAGTGGCTGGTGGTCGGCCCGTTCGCCGACCCGGACGAGTCGGGGTACGCCACCCCGTTCCCGCCCGAGAAGGAGTTCGACCCGAAGGCGAGCTACGACGGGGCGGTGGCGTAATCGGAGCGGCCGGCCGGCGAGGCATGGCGTGTCGAGGGAGTACTTACGCTGTCAGACTTGGACACTGTTCAGACCAACTGCCACGCAAAGAAACCCTTGATTCTCAGGGAATTGGCCCCGCCGTGTTCGAGTAAGGTGGTAGAGCGAGCGAGCGAAAACTCGCTCGCCCTCCAGCCATCAGCCATCGCAAGTCTAACCGACCGGTCCGCCTCGGTGATGACCCAGAACCGCTCGCCGCTCGCCGCGGCGGTGTAGGCGGACAGCACCCGCCCGCCGTGCTCGACGGCGTCCGTGTTCGCCTCCCGGTCGTGTTCACCCAGGTCTCCCCAGTCGCCGACGGAGTGACGGCGGATGGCCGTCGCGATGTCGGCGGCGGATAGCCCCTCGGCCGCGCCGCTGGTCACCACCACCCGCCCGAGTGGGAGCCTCCTGGGCTGCAATATCACCACCTCTTTTCGCAAGTCGAAATCGTCCGTGTCGTCCATGCTCCCTCCGCTGTTCGGGGCTGCCACCGCCCCGCGAGTTCATCCACGACCCCCAACCCCACAGCCTTCCGGCCGAGGGGGGCGGGTCTTTCGCAACGCAATGGAGACTCGCCCCCCTCGGTCGGAAGGCGACAAAACAGCCGGCGGGCGGGTCGCGGCCCGCAGGGAGCGGGAGTGCGGCGAGCGGCATGACAGCCCCGCAGGGGTCTGCCCGGAGGCGGTACCACGCCGGAGGGACTGGCGGGCCGGTTGCAAACGGGAGCGAGCGGAGGGACGCGGCTCGAACGCCGCCCGCCCGGGGGAGCCCGCCGAGTCGATCTTCCGCGGAGCGGAAATCAGGGAGGCGGGCGCGGGGGTGCTGGGGGGAGCACGAACTCCCGCGGAGCGGGATTCGGGCGGGGGCTCGGCCCCCATCAAACAACGCTGCGGCATGTACCGCGAGCGGTAATGCCGGCGCTTCGCCGTTTCGTGAAACCAATGCGGGGCAAGCGGTTATCTTGGCGTTCGCGTGGGAAATGCTGCCCACCCTGTGCCCAGTCGAGAAGGGTGGGTCTGCCCGCGGTGTCGGCAGCGTAAAATGCCGCACTGGCGCTGCAGAATCCTTGCCACGCTCCCTTACCTTTTGCCCCCGAGGATGGCGTGTCGAGCCCCATCAGCTACCTCCTCCGCCACCTCGTCCCGAGCCTTGAGAATGTCGCGCCCGAACGTGCCGGCGAACTTCAGCGGCTCATCGACGAGTTCGGCATTACGTTCGTCTTCGACGACGAGACGCCCCGAATGGTCTTCTCAGCCGACCATGCAGCGCGCACTGTGACGCTCGGACTGCAGGCGATCGAACGACTGTGGGCACGCGCCTACGCATACACGGTTCTCTATGAGCACATCACGCAAGAGCACATGCGCAACCCCGGCGAGTGCCTCGACATCGACCTGAGAGCCGACCCGACTGTTGAAGAGGCGATGACCCTCTTGGCGTGGACGGTAGACGTCGAGCGCCGCCTCTTCGAAGCGGGCGAGAACGGTGGAGCGGGTGACCTCTCCTGGCCAGCCGACCTCCCCCAACCAGACCCGGCCGCGCCCCACGCAAGCTTCAAGCATGCGGCGGATGAGCTCTTCCTGTGCGCCATCGCCGCGGTCTTGCACCACGAGATGGGGCATTTCCAGTTCGATCACGACCCGCAAACGCTGCCTGCCCGGAACTTCAACCTGAAGGAGGAAGAGGACAAGGACTGGCAGGAGGCCTGCCGTGATCGGATTCAATGGGAGAAACAGGCGGACGCTTGGTCCGCCAACTGGCTCCTCCGAGATCTCGACACGCTCGACAAGCGATTCCTCAAGCGGGTATTGGGTCTCGCGCTCGGCTACCTCTGGTCGGCGTCTCGCAATGTTCACACCGGGAAGTGGATCCGGCCCGACTACCCACCGGCATGGGACCGTTTTTACCAGACGATCAAGCAGCATGTGCCGGATGAGCCGATGCACCCCATCTGGAGCTTCGCCGCCTACGTTCTGCAACTCCACCTCCAGGCGGCGAGCTGGAATGTCGGAATCACTGATGTGGAAACGCCAGAAGCGTGGGTCAACCGATTGCTGGATTTTCTCGCCCGGCACGCCAAATAAACCGCGCTGTCACCGTCCCCATTGCCCCTCCACCTTTCGGACCGGCTTCCGTCCACTCCGCAACTCGGCTGCCCGAAAGGCATAGGACCGTGAACCGCCCGCTCGGGTTGGACATCCTCCACCGCCGCGCTCATCATCAACGATGTGAAGTGGGACTTCGTCGCCCTGGCGGGATCGGTGTCGTACGCGGGCGTGCTGTTCTGCAACGGCCGCGGCCGATTTCCGCGGGACGTAGTCCGCCGCTGTCGGGAGTTGTGCGCGGCGGGGTGCGAAGGGGTATTCGTCAGTCCAGATACCCCTGGTCTTTCAGCCACGGCTCGAGCAGTGTTTCGACGATGTCCTGCTGGGTGAACAACTCCTCTCCGGAGAGCTGGCGCTCGAGAGACGCCCGCTTCAATCCGCCGGCAACTTCCGGTCGGAGCCGCACGGTGACCGGCACCGGGGCGACCGGCGTGATGCTGTTCATCCGCTTCTTCTTCGTCCGGGCCAGCGGCATCGACCGCGCCTCCGCCGTCTGTCGGGGCTCGGCTTCTCGCCGTTCGCTTGACGGAACAACACGGACGGCCTGCTGCGGCCGCTCGACGACGGTCTCGACGATGTCGTTCGGCTCGCGGCCGTCCGGCCTGTCCTGCTTGACGAAGTTGCGGATGATCTCGGGGTCGGCGTCGGGTGAGGTTGCAAACGGGGCGGCGAGTGGGCGGCGGTCGGCCATGGTCGGTTCTCCTCAGCTAGCTGTTTACGGTGGCGGTCCCCTTCCCCTTCCGCATGGCGACGACCTTGTCGCTCACCGCGTCGGGCAGGAGGTGTGAAAAGAGGGCGTTGATCTCCTCGGCGGCGTCCCGCGCGGCGTAGCCCATGTTCCAGACGAACGTGGCCTGGCCGGGGGCGTCGGCGTACGCCTGCCGCAGGGTGATCGACTGCGGGGCGAGGTCCATGCCGAACGCCTTGGCCGCCTGCTCCATGTCGCGGGTGAGGCGGTACTCCCGGCCGATCATGGACAGCACGGCGACCGCGTTCGGCGGGCCTTTTCTGATTTGCTGGGCGTGGCGGACGAACGCCAGGTTCTTGTGTAGCGCCCGCGCCTCGAACATGCTCGCCTTGCACGGCAGGACGGCCAGGTCGGCCCACATGAGCAGCGCCCGGCTCGTCTCAGTCTGACTCCCCGGCCCATCGCACACGACGTAGTCGGCTTCCTTGGCGAGGCCGGGCAACTCCTCGAACACCTCCTCGGCGGAAGCGAGCCTTGTCACCGGGACAGCGGGCAGCGCTTCGAGGATCCATTCGGTGGAGGACTGTTGGGTGTCGGCGTCGGCCAGGATGACGGACTTGCCGTGCGCGTGCAGCCAGCCGACCAAGTTCCCGGCGAGGGTGGACTTGCCCACCCCGCCCTTCGAGTTCACGAGTGCGATGATCATGCGGCGATGCGTAGCGCGCCCCGCGGCAAGCTGGCAAGGGAAATGTGTGGGCCCGCTTTCGGCCGGTCGGCCGTCGGAGAGGATGGGGACGCGAGGGTGTGGCCGAGGGTGCGGATCGCCCCGCCACCTTCAACGCGCGGGTGTCTCCAGGTGGTCTGGCCCGGAACATCGCGTCCGCCTCTGCAACAGCGTGGACGCCCTGCTGTCGAACAGGCCCACATGACCGCGAGGTCGGTGAGTGACGCCGCTGTCAGCCTGCTGGCATGACAGCTCGTCAGTCGTCCGCGCGACCGGCGGCGCAGGCAGACCACAGGAAAGCGCAGGTGCATCACACCGCCCGTGCGGCCCAGCGGCCCGCCGTACTCGTTCTCTGGTGGCGTCCCCGCCTGTCGAAGGGAAGGTGTGCGACGGGCGCTCCCGTCCAGCCTGCCAGCACGCTGGCATGACAGCAGGCCGGCAGTGCGTGTGCTCGGACCGTGAGGTGGTGGGTCAGACTCGCGCGTGGTCGGCGCGCTCGAAGTGATCGCGGAGGACCACGCGTCGGTAGTGCTGAAACGCCGGCCCGCCGGCCGCGCGGAGGCGGTGATACCCGTCCGCCTTGGTGGGCGGCGCGGCGTCCACGGCGTCAGCTTCGAACCGTTCCCGGCCCGTTCCGTCCAGCGTTCGCCAGAAGGCCGAAAACGCCCGCCAGCGAACGGACTCCTTCGACCGTGCCTCGGCTTCGGCCGGACTGAGATCGTCGCGTCCGGGGGCAGTGCGGCGGTTTACGGGAGGCGTGCGGGCCGGGGGTCGTCCGCCGGCCGCCGCGAAATCGTCGGACTTGTACTTATCGGGGTTCCGCGTCGCGTCGACGAGGAACCCGGCCCCCTTCGGCCGACCCTTCGCCGCGTGCCCGTCGAACAGCGTGGTCGCCGCGAGGACGTTCGCCGAGTGGTCGGCCGCCAGCCCCTCGGCGACCGCGCGACTCACCCCGCAGGTGACGAGCGCCTCGACCCGGGTCGGGTCTGCGGCCTTCCGCTCGGGAGCGGGACGGGCGTCCTTGCGGCGGAACACCACCTGCCACTGACCCCGCCGCACCTTGCGGAACCGCTCCTCGGCCGGCAGCGGGTGCAACTCCCACACCGCCTCCAACTCCCGGATGCCGCCGAGCAGTGCCCGCTTCATCTGGGCCGAGTCGTAGCCGTCGGACAGCCGCACCTTGCGGACGGCCAACTCCTTCAGGTCGAACACCACCTCGGGCCCGTGGTAGAACCGCTTGTCGAGCAGCCGGTAGAGCCGCTTGGCCACCGGGTCGGCCAGCCGGCAGTACAAGTCCCAGTCGAGCCTCTTCAGGTACCCCGAGCGGAAGCTGTCGAAGAACACCTCGTTCCAGACGAACCACGAGGACCGCGGGGCGGCGGCCCGCTCGGCCGACTCCCGCTCATACACGCTCAGGTTGTCGAACACCCCGAAGTCGCGGGTGACCCAGCTCTTCCGCGCGTGGTCGAAGAACGCCCGGTCCGAGTAGACCGTCACCCCCTTCCACCGGCGGAGGGACTGCGACACCCGCTTGTACGACTTGCCCTCGTCCGTCCAGCCGAGGAGTTTGAGGAGTTCGTACCGGCTGAACCGCACCTGGCGGTCGCGGAAGTCTTGTTTGCTGGAGAGCTGCACGCAGGCGAGGAGCACGTCCTCGTCCTTGGCGGTCGGCAGGCCGTAGCGGTCGCTGCCGGAGATGGCGAGTTCCCGCTTGAGGAACGCCTGGCGGTCCGGGTCCCACACCCGGTCCTGGAAGACGACCGTCTTCCGCCCGTCGCGGAAGCGGTCGGAGACGGCCGAGAGCGGGCACTCGACCAGGTTCATCTCGTCCCGCCCGTCGGCGCGCGGCGGGCGGTTCGGGACGGCGGTCTCCCTCCTCTCTTTCTCCCTCATCCCCACCGCCGCAACACGGGTGCTGAGTTCTGAGTGACTGTCCCACAAGGTGGTGTTAAGCGGCATTGTGATATTGGAACTCGGCGTCCACATGTTTCGGCTTCAGCCGGTTGAGCATGAGGTGAATCATGGCCAACTTGACGAAGGCCTCCGACGACCGGACGCTCTT